>JAQVDF010000039.1 GCA_028698405.1 Phenylobacterium sp.
CACCACATAGGTCGCCTGGTAGCGTCCGGGCGGCCAGCCCGCCTCGGGCCGCTTCCTGCCGACGAACATCATGTGCTGGGCCCTCGGCCGCTCCATCGGCTCGGCCCGGGTGGTGGCGACCACGCCGCCGGCGGGGCCGCGCACCGTCAGCTCCTGCACGTCGCCCGGTTCCCGTCTCATTTGGTCATCCTCCTGGCGAAGGCGCCATCCTGGCCGGGCCGGCGGCCGCGAGTGTGGCGCCGTTGCGGTTGTGCGGCGGACTCGGGCAACCTAATTGAGCTGCGCCTGCATCCAAGGGCCGCAGGGGCCCGCACCCACGGGATTGGTATCGAGCTTGCCGCATCCGCATTTATTTCCGCGAGACCCCCGCCCCGCGGCCGCGCCCGGACCGGAGGTGGGGATATGATGGCCACATCGCCGCCCTTCGTCTTCGTCCACGTGCCGAAGACCGGCGGCAACTCCATCCAGAACATCCTGCGCCGCTACTCGAGCGACGAGATCGTCGCCAAGGAGCCCTACCAGGACGGCGTCGAGCGCTTCGAGGTGCGCAACCCGACCTACGGCTTCGCCAAGCACAGCCCGCTCTCGGAGTACCGCGAGAAGCTGCCGGCCGAGGTCTACGCGCGCTCGTTCCGCTTCGCCTGCGTGCGAAACCCGTGGGAGTGGGTCGTCTCCTACTACTTCTCGCCGCACCGGCAGGTGAGCGGCTTCGACCGGGAGAGCTTCGTCGAGTTCATCCGCTCGGCGCCGCCGATGACCTACTTCCTGCGCGATCGCCCCGGCCAGCCGCTGGCCGAGGTCGCCCACAATTTCGACCTGCTGATGCGCTACGAGACCCTGCAGGCCGATTTCGACGCGGCTTGCGACCGGCTGGGCATCCCGCGCCAGATGCTGCCGCGCGTCAACGCGTCGACACGGGGCCGGGTCGAGGACTACTACGACGAGGAAACGGTGGAACTCGTGCGCAGCCGATTCGCCGAGGACGTGGAGCTCTTGGGCTACGACGTCCCCTGGGCCGGGAGACAATATGCCTGAGCTTTCGCTGAAGCGGATCTTCGGGGGCCGCCTGCTGGCCGATCCGCCGGCCCCGCCGGCGCCCGTCGCCGAACTGCCGCGCCCCGAGGCGCCGCCGATGACGGCCGCGCCGGCCGCCGAGCCGGTGCGTGATCGGGTGATCAACGTCCGCTTCTACACCGACTATCCGGTCTGCAATTACAAGTGCCCCTACTGCGTGGCGGGCCACGCCCCGCCCGAGGGCCGGCCGGAGAGCCCCTGGAGCGACGACCGCTACCGGGCGATCGTCGACAACCTCTGCAAGCTCGACTTCCCGATCAACCTGCGCATCGGCGTGGGCGGCGAGTTCTTCATCTCCAAGGTGCTGGTGGAGGGCGCCCGCAAGCTGGCGGCCTGCGACCACGTCAAGGTGCTGAACCTGATCACCAACCTGTCCTTCCACCCGCAGCAGTACGCGCGGATCCTCAAGGGCATTCCGAAGGAGAAGGTGGCGCTGGTGGCGAGCTACCATCCCACCGAGGTGAAGAGCGCCGACGCCTGGGTGGCCGCCGCCCAGGAGCTGGCCACCTACTACGACCTGACGACGATGAGCGTGGCCTATCCGCCGGCGCTGCCGAAGCTGCGCGAGATCAAGGAGAAGTTCGCCGCGGTCGGGGTCGACCACTTCATCCAGCCGTTCATCGGCGAGTACGAGGGCAAGCTCTACCCCCAGGCCTACACCGAGGAGGAGCGGGCGCTGATCCGCGAGGTGATCTACTCGCGGCACGACTACGAGTTCCTGCTCAACCTGAAGAAGCCCGGCCTGTGCAACGCCGGCTTCAAGTACCTGTTCATCGACCCCTACGGCCTGGTGAAGCCGTGCGGCGGCGCCGACCACGGCCGCATCCTGGGCGACCTCACCGCCTCGCCGAAGGTCGAGTTCCTGGACGGCCCCAGGCCCTGCCCGGCCGCCGCCTGCCAGTGCGACACCGAGAACATCCAGACCAAGGTGTTCGAGGACCACTACGCCTGGACCGACAAGAACCAGCACCGCTTCGCCTACCGCTTCGCGGGGGAGGCCAAGACCTCGCCCTGGATGGACGAGTGGACGGTGCCGTACTGAGTTCTTCCGCCCGCGACGCCGCAGCGGCTAAGAAGGGCGCTGGCGCGACTCGCCGCGCCGAGAAGGCGGATGAATGAAGACGGTGATCCTGGCCGGGGGCCTGGGGACGCGGATCTCCGAAGAGAGCCACCTGAAGCCGAAGCCGATGATCGAGATCGGCGGGCGGCCGATCCTCTGGCACATCATGAAGCTGTTCTCGCAGTACGGCTTCAATGACTTCGTGATCTGCCTCGGCTACCGCGGCTACGTCATCAAGGAGTATTTCGCCAACTACGTGCTCCACAACGCCGACCTGACGGTGAACCTGGCCACTGGCGAGACCAAGTACCACGCCACCAACCACGAGCCCTGGAGCGTGACCCTGGTGGACACCGGCCCCGAGACGCTGACCGGCGGGCGGCTCAAGCGGGTGGCCAAGTACCTCGACCCGGACGAGCCCTTCTTCTTCACCTACGGCGACGGCCTGGCCGACGTGGACCTGCGCAAGCTGGCCGATTTCCACCGCGCGCACGGGCGGCAGGCGACGGTGACGGCCGTGGCCCCGCCGGGCCGCTACGGCGCCCTGGAGCTCGAGGACGGCCAGGTGCGCCGGTTCATCGAAAAGCCGCCCGGCGACAACGGCCTGATCAACGGCGGATTCTTCGTGCTGCAGCCCGAGGTGGTCGGGCGCATCGCGGGCGACTCCACCTCCTGGGAGGTGGAGCCGCTGGAGAGCCTGGCGGCCGACGGCGAGCTGATGGCCTATCGTCACGACGGCTTCTGGGCGGCCATGGACACGCTGCGCGACAAGAACCACCTCGAGGCGCTGTGGACCTCCGGCGCCGCGCCCTGGCGCATCTGGTCATGAGGCTGCCCGACCCCGCCTTCTGGCGCGGGAAGCGGGTGCTGCTGACCGGCCACACCGGCTTCAAGGGCGGCTGGGCGGCGATCTGGCTGACCAGGATGGGCGCGGAGGTCACGGGCCTGGCGCTGGCGCCCGACCAGACGCCGAGCCTGTTCGAGCTGGCCGACGTCGAGAACCTTGTGGACTCCCACATCGCCGACCTGCGCGAGCCCGCGGCGGTCGAGGCCGTGCTGGGCGGCCGAAACTTCGACCTCGTGCTGCACATGGCCGCCCAGCCGATCGTCCGCACCTCGGTGGAGGACCCCGTCGGCACCTTCGCGGCCAACGTGATGGGCACGGCCCACCTGCTGCAGGCGCTGCGCGGGCGAACCGGTCTGAAGGCGATGCTGGTGGTGACCTCCGACAAGGTCTACGCCAACGACGAGGCCGGCCGTCCGTTCGCAGAGGCCGACCCGCTGGGCGGCAAGGACCCATATTCGGCCTCCAAGGCCGCGGCCGAGATCGTCACCGCCAGCTTCGCCCGCAGCTTCTTCGAGAAGGAGGGCGTGGCGGTGGGCACGGCCCGCGGCGGCAACGTCATCGGCGGCGGCGACTTTTCCCGCGACCGGCTGGTCGCCGACATCGTCCGCGCCGCCCGCGCCGGCGAGGCGGTGGTGCTGCGCCACCCGGAGGCGACGCGGCCCTGGCAGCACGTGCTGGACTGTCTGGCCGCCTACTTCGTGCTGCTGGAGCGGCTGGCGTCCGACCCGGCGACGCCGCGGGCGGTCAACTTCGGCCCCAGGCCCGGCGGGCCGCAGGTCACCGTCGGCGAGCTCGCCTCCCTGGCAGTCGAGGCGCTGGGTGCGAAGCCCTGGGTCCACCGGCCCGATCCCGCCTCGCTGGAGGCCAAGGCGCTGGCGGTGGACACCAGCCTCGCGCGGCGGGCGCTCGGCTTCGAGAGCCGGCTGGACGGACCCGCCGCCGTGAGCCTGACCATGGACTGGTACCGCCGCCAGGGCGTGGGCGAATCCGCCAGGGCGCTTTGCGAAGAGCAGATCGGGCTCTACGAGAGCGACCGATGACGCCTCTCTGCCGCTTCTGCCGCGCCCCGCTGACCGAGACCTTCCTGAACCTCGGCGACCAGCCTCTGGCCAACAGCTACCTGACCCCTGAGCAGCTCGAGGCGGGGACCGAGCGGGCCTTTCCGCTGCACGCCCGCGTCTGCGGCCGCTGCTTCCTGGTGCAGGTGGACGATCCGGTCGCCGCCGACGAGATCTTCGACGAGGGCTACGCCTACTTCTCCTCCTATTCGGCGAGCTGGGTGGAGCACGCCCGCCGCTATGCCGAGGCGATGCGGGCGCGCTTCGGCCTGGGGGCGGATTCGCTCGTCGTGGAGGTGGCCAGCAACGACGGCTACCTGCTGCAGCATTTCGTGGCCATGGGCGTGCCGGTGCTGGGCATCGAGCCGACGCTTGGCACGGCCGACGCCGCCCGCGCCAAGGGCGTGCCCACCGAGGTGATGTTCTTCGGCGCCGAGACCGGCCAGGCGCTGGCCGACCGCGGCGCGAGGGCGGACCTGATGGCCGCCAACAACGTCCTCGCCCACGTGCCCGACATCGGCGACTTCGTGGAAGGCTTCCGGCGCGTGCTGAAACCGGAGGGCGTGCTGACCTTCGAGTTTCCGCACCTCCTGAACCTGATCGAGCAGGTGCAGTTCGACACCATCTACCACGAGCATTTCTCCTACCTGTCGCTGCTGGCGGTGGAGCAGGTGCTGAAGGCTCACGGCCTTCGATCCTTCGACGTGGAGTTCCTGACCACCCACGGCGGCAGCCTGCGGCTGTTCTGCGCCCACCAGGGCGCCGGTCATGCGGAGACCGAGGCGCTGAGGGCCCTGCGCGACCGCGAGGCTGCGGCGGGGCTCGCCAGGATCGAGACCTACCGGGGGTTCGCGCCGAAGGTCGCGGCGGTCCGCGACGAGTTCCTGGCCTTCCTCGACAAGGCGAAGGCCGAGGGCAAGCGGATCGCCGCCTATGGCGCGGCCGCCAAGGGCAACACCTTCCTGAACTATGCGGGCGTGGGCCCGGGCGACATCGTCGCGGCCTTCGACGCCAATCCGGTGAAGCAGGGCCGCTTCCTGCCCGGCAGCCACATCCCGGTGCTCGCGCCCGACAAGGTGGCCGAGGTGCGCCCCGACTACCTTCTGATCCTGCCCTGGAACATCAAGGACGAGATCATCGCCCAACTCGCCTACGTCCGCGACTGGGGCGGCCGCTTCGTGATCGCCACGCCCCACGTGCAGGTGCTGGACTGATGCGGTTTTCGCCGACCGGCATCGCGGGCGTCGTCGTCGTCGACATCGAGCCGGTGAGCGACGCACGCGGCCTGTTCGCCAGGCTGCACTGCCCGGACGAGTTCGCCGCCGCCGGCCATCCCTTCGTCCCGGCCCAGACCAGCCTGTCGCGCAATCCGGCCGCCTTCACGCTGCGGGGCATGCACTACCAGGCGCCGCCGCACGGCGAGACCAAGCTGGTCCGGGTGGTCCGCGGACGGGCCTTCGACGTGGCGCTGGACCTGAGGCCGGGCAGCCCGACGCACCGGCGCTGGGTGTCGCTCGAGCTCTCCGCCGAGACCGGGCGCGCCGTGCTGATCCCCGAGGGCGTGGCCCACGGCTTCATCACCCTGGAGCCGGACACCGACGTGGTCTATCAGATCGCCACGAAGCACGAGCCGGGCCACGGCCTGGGCGTGCGCTGGAACGATCCGGCCTTCGCCATCGCCTGGCCGGCCGAGCCCAAGATCATCTCGCCGCGCGACGCGGCCTATCCCGATTATCGCTAGGACCCTCATCGTCCATGGACCAGGACAAGCTCGCCGCCGCCCTCGAGAAGATCCGCGCCACCCCCGGCTGGCGCGAGGCCTTCGTCCGCCACCTGCTGGCCCTGGAGAAGGACATCGCCACGCCCGGTGTCGACCTCCGGGAAGAGGTGACCGGCCCGCTGGTCGATGCGGTGTTCGAGGAGGGCGAGCCGATCCGCCGCAGCCTCTCCAACGGCGTGACCTTCGAATTCCTGTACCGCTCCAAGATCGCTCGCGACTTCGTGATGAGCGAACCCGCGGTCCCCGACCATGCCTGGGAGCCGATGACCTCGCGCATCGTCGTGGATCTGGCCAGAGAGGCCCGGCAGGTGGTGATCGGCGGCGCCTACTTCGGCGACCACGCCATCCTGATCGCCCGCGAGGTGGCCAGGAACGGCGGCGTCGTCCACGCCTTCGAGCCCAACTCCGACCAGCGACGCATGCTGATGCGCAACGCCGAGCTGAACGGCCTGACCAACATCGTCGCCCGGCCGGAGGGGCTTTGGAGCTCGTCCTCCGAGCACCTGAAGCTGGTCGGCTATGATTCGTTCGCCACCGCCGAGAAGGCCGAGCCGGGCGCCGCCGACGCCTTCCAGACGGTGACCATCGCCGACTACCTGGGGGCCCAGGGGATCGACCGGCTGGACCTGATCGTGGTCGACATCGAAGGCGCCGAGCTGGCGGCCCTGAAGGGGGCCGAGAAGTTCCTGGCGGGGCCCGACGCCCCGCACATCGTCTACGAGGTGCACCGCCACTATGTGGACTGGAGCGCAGGGATGCCGGCGACCGAGATCTCCCGGTTTCTGACTGGCCTCGGCTACACCCTGTTCGCGCTGCGCGACTTCAACTCCAACGTCGATCTCTCGGGCAAGCCGGTGGAGCTGATCCCGCAGGACAAGATCTACCTGGAAGGCCCGCCGCACGGCTTCAACATGGTGGCGGTGAAGGACCCGGCGATCTTTGACCGCCCGGGCTACCGCATCGTCGAAAACGTCAGCCCCAAGCTGCTGCGCCACAAGGACCCGGCGCTGCACCATCCGGTCGGCGGGCTCTAGGGCCGGGGCGATGGCGCGGGCGACCATCCTGGGGGCCGCCGGCTTCGTCGGCTCGCGCCTGCGCCGGCGCCTGGAAGGGCAGGGGATCGATCCCTTCTGCCCGGCCAAGGGCGACCCGGCCGTGTTCGAAGAGGAGCTCGGCGTCGTCTACGACTGCGCCGGCCTGACCGCCGACTACGCCGCCCGCCCGTTCGACACCGTCGAGGCGCACGCGACCCTGGTCGCACGGCTGGCCGAGAAGGCCCGCTTCGATCGGCTGATCGTGCTGTCCTCGACCCGACTCTACGATTCCTCCGCCGCCGAGGTGGCGCGCGAGGACGATCCTCTGACGCTGAACCCCGCCGAGCCGCGGCACATCTACGACCTCTCCAAGGCGCTGGGGGAGAACATCGCGCTGACCCAGACGAGCGGCCGGGGCGCGGTCGCGCGGCTCTCCAACGTCTTCGACTGGCAGGCCGGCGCGCCGGGCTTCCTCTCCGAGTGGCTGATCCGGGCCGCCGGGGCCGACCGCGCCTTCACCCTGGACTCCAGTCCCGGAGTCGCGCGCGACTACATCCACGTCGACGACGTGGTCGACGCCCTGCTGGCCATCGCCGCCGCGCCCGCGCCGGGCATCGTCAACGTCGCCTCCGGCGAACTCGTCGAGAACCGCCAGATCGCCGAGGTCTTCGCCGCCGCCGGCTGGCGGGTGGACTTCGCGCGGGACGCGGCCCCGCCGGCGCCGCCTTGCGCCTCGGTCGCCAAATTGAGAGACCTCGGCGTGTCCCCGCGCCCGGCGCTGGACGTCGTTCGCGGCTATCTGGAGAGCCTGGCGTGAAGCTGATCGACCACACGCCCGAGAGCCTGGCCGACTACGTGACCGCCCAGGTCGCCAATCTCGTCCCCGACGGTCGCCACCAGGCGCTGCGCGAGGCCGTCGGCCGGCATCAGGACGAGGCGCTGGCCCGCACCCTCGCCTGCATCGACAAGGTCGCCGCCTGGCGCCCCGGCGAGTTCAACTACCTGCACTCCTCGCAGTACTGCCAGTATCTCTACTACCTCTCGAACACCATCTGGGTGCGGGAGAAGGACGCCGCCTCGGCCACCCGCCTGTTCCTGCTGAACAAGGCGCTGAACGGCATCGACCTGTTCTACGAGATCGCCATGCCGGCCCACTTCTTCGTCGGCCATTCGGTGGGGATCGTGCTCGCCAAGGCGACCTACGGCGACTACCTGGTGCTCTACCAGAACTCCACGGTCGGCCGGCACATCGACAAGATTCCGACCGTCGGCGAGGGGGTGATCATCTACCCCAACTCGGCGGTGATCGGCGCCTCGGTGGTGGGCGACGGCTGCGTCGTCAGCCAGGGCGCCCGCATCGTCGACAAGCAGGTTCCGCCCCGCTCGGTCGCCTTCACCGCTCCCGGCGGCGAGCTGTCGCTGCGCCCCGCGCCCGAGGACCTGCTGAAGGAATACTTCCGGCTCTGAGCCGGCCGCGCTGCGCCGGGGCCGGCTTTCCGTTAGGCTGCCGCGGGGCCGCCAATGGCTCCGTCGCATGAGCCTCAATCTAGATGTTGCTTGTAGCCTCGGCCGTCGTCCTCCTGCTGGTGGTCCTGAACGGCCTCTTCGCCATGTCCGAACTGGCGATCGTGTCGGCCCGCAAGTCGCGTCTGCAGACGCTGGCCGACCGCGGCGACAAGGGGGCGTCCTCGGCGCTTAAGCTGGCCGACGAGCCCACACGCTTCCTGTCCTCGGTTCAGGTCGGCATCACTCTCATCGGCATCCTGGCCGGCGCGTTCGGCCAGGCCACCATCGCCGCCGAGCTGGACGCGCTGCTCGAGACCGTCCCTGGCTTCGCGCCCTATTCGGAGGCGGTCTCCACCGGGCTGGTGGTCGTGGTCATCACCTACCTGTCGCTGATCGTCGGCGAGCTGGTGCCCAAGCGGATCGCCCTGATCATGCCCGAGGGCATCGCCGCGGTCGTGGCGCGCCCGCTGAGCCTGCTGGCCGTGGTCATGGGACCGTTCGTCACCCTGCTCACCGCCTCGACCACCGGCGTGCTCCGGCTGCTGCGGGTGAAGGACGAGGCCGGCCAGCAGATCACCAAGGAGGAGGTCGAGACGGTGCTGGCCGAAGGCGCCGGCGCCGGGGTGATCGAGCCCGAGGAGCGGGTGATGATGCACGAGGTCATGCGGCTGGGCGACCGTCCGGTCAGGGTGGCCATGACCCCGCGCACCGACGTCTACTGGGTCTCGCTGGACTCACCGGAGGACGAGCTGCGTGAGGCGATCCGGCGCTGCCCCTACTCGCGTATCGTGGTCCTGGCCGGGCACGACTTCGACAACGCCATCGGCGTGGCCCACAAGCGCGACATCGCCGACGCCCTGCTGGCCGGCGGCCCGCTGGACCTGAAGACGCTGCTGCACGAGCCGCTCTTCCTGCCCGAG
>JAQVDF010000040.1 GCA_028698405.1 Phenylobacterium sp.
CGAGGGCGGCCGCACGGTCGGCGCGGGCGTCGTCTCGAAGATCATCGAGTAGCGACAAGCTGCGGCTGAAAGGCCAAGGGCCGCCGGGGACCTCCCCGGCGGCCCTTTTGCTTGCGGCCGTCTCACCTCCGGGATGGGCTGAGAGGAGAGAGGCTGTCTCCTAGATGACGCCTGCGTCATGACCTCGAATTAAGCTGTGGCGGAGCGGGGGCTCGGCTAGCTTCTCCTTCGAGAACAACCGAGGAGTGAGCCATGCGCCGCCTCATCGTCAGCTTCGCAGCCGTCGCCGCAATCGCCGCCGCCACCGGCGCGCAGGCCGCCTCCGTCGAGATCCGGGACGCGGTGGCCCGGGTCGTGGTGGCGCCGGAATCCCGCGCCGACGTGGCCGTCGAGGTGCTGGCCCGCAACGAGCGCCTGCCCCTCGAGATCCGTCGCAGCGGCGACCGGGTGGTGATCGACGGGGGCCTGTCGCGCCGGATCATCAGCTGCACCAGCCGCGGCGGCCGCACCAGCGTGCACGTGCGCGGAGTAGGTGAGGTGCCGCTGGCCGACGTGCCGCAGATCCTCATCCGTACGCCCCGGCAGGTGGAGGTGAGCGCCGACGGGGCGGTGTTCGGCGAGGTCGGCCGGGCGGCCAGCGTGGAGCTGTCCTCGGCCGGCTGCGGCGACTGGCTGCTGGCCAACGTCGCCGGGCGGCTGTCGGTGCGCCAGGTGGGCTCGGGCGACACCCGCGCCGGCCGGGCAGGGGAGGCCGAGCTGCAGGTCGCCGGTTCCGGCGACATCGTCACCCGGGCGATCGACGGGCGGCTGGCGGTCAAGGTGGCCGGCAGCGGCGACGTGCTGGTCGAACGGGTCACCGGGCCCCTCAACGTGCAGGTCGCCGGCAGCGGCGACGTGCGGGTGGTGAGCGGCCAGGTTCCGACCATGAAGGTCACGGTCGCCGGTTCGGGCGATGTCGACTTCGGCGGCGACGCTGGAACCCTCGACGCCAAGGTTATGGGCTCGGGCGACGTGCGGGCCCGCGCGGTGCGGGGTGCGGTCAACAAGACGGTCATGGGCTCCGGCGACGTGGTCGTCGGCCGCTAATGCTTCGAGGCGGCGCGCCGCGGCTTGACGGCCCCCGACTCTAGGGGTAATGACGCGCCTCCTGTTGGACCGGCTGTGCGCCGAGCGGCGCAGACGCGGTTCGCAGAACGACCTGGAACTAGAGTATAAACTAGCGTTTCGGGGTGGGCCCTCGCATATCGCGCGGGCTCAAGTCGTTTGTGCGGACTTCGCGTATCGGGCGCCCCCAAGGCGTTCGGGCCGGTCTTTGAAATGGTCAAGATCACGCGGGAGGGACGCCGTCTGTAGGGAAACGAAAGAGCGATATGGATCGTCAGAACATCCGCATCAGGCTCAAGGCCTTCGATCACCGCGTGCTGGACCATTCCACCCGCGAGATCGTCAACACGGCCAAGCGCACTGGCGCGACCGTCCGGGGGCCGATCCCCCTGCCGACGCGGATCGAGAAATTCACCGTCAACCGTTCGCCGCACATCGACAAGAAGTCGCGCGAGCAGTTCGAAATCCGCACGCACAAGCGCGTGCTCGACATCGTCGATCCCACTCCGCAGACGGTCGATGCTCTCATGAAGCTCGACCTGTCCGCCGGCGTGGACGTCGAGATCAAGCTCTAAGGGGACCCGTCGATGCGAACCGGCGTGATCGCCAAGAAACTGGGCATGGCGCGCTTCTTCGACGAAGCCGGCGTCCACGTGCCCGTAACCGTGCTTTCGCTCGACGGCTGCCAGGTCGTCGGCCAGCGCACCGCGGACAAGGACGGCTACGTGGCCCTCCAACTCGGCGCGGGCGCGAAGAAGGCCAAGAACACCTCCAAGGCCCTGCGCGGCCATTTCGCCAAGGCTCAGGTCGAGCTCAAGCGCACCGTGGCCGAGTTCCGCGTGAGCGAGGACAACCTGATCGAGGTCGGCGCCGAGCTGACCGCCGATCACTTCGTCCCCGGCCAGAAGGTCGACGTCACCGGCATGACCGTCGGTAAGGGCTTCGCCGGCGCCATGAAGCGCTGGAACTTCGGCGGCCTGCGCGCCACCCACGGCGTGTCGGTGTCGCACCGCTCGCACGGCTCCACCGGCCAGCGCCAGGACCCCGGCAAGGTCTTCAAGAACAAGAAGATGGCGGGCCACCTCGGCCAGGAGACCGTCACCACCCTCAACCTGACGATCTGGCGGGTCGATCCCGAGCGCAACCTGATCCTGGTGAAGGGTGCGGTCCCGGGCTCGGAAGGCTCGTACGTCAAGATCCGCGACGCCGTGAAGGCCGCCCTGCCGGCCGAAGCGCCCAAGCCGGGCGCGTTCCGCAAGGCCGGCGGCGCTGCGCAACAAGAGGCCGCCCAGGCTGAGCCGGCGGCGACCGAAGCCGCCCCCGAGGCGCCGGCCGGAGGCGAAGAGCAGTAATGAAACTCGACGTCATCAAACTCGACGGCGGCAAGGGCGGCTCTATCGAGCTGCCGGACGATATCTTCGGCATCGAAGAGATCCGCGCCGACATCCTGCAGCGCTGCGTCACCTGGCAACTCGCCAAGCGCCGCGCCGGCACCCACAAGATCCAGGTCCGCAACGAGGTCTCTCGTACGGGCAAGAAGATGTACCGCCAGAAGGGCACCGGCGGCGCCCGTCACGGCTCGCGCCGGGCGGCCCAGTTCGTCGGCGGCGCCAAGGCCCACGGGCCGGTCGTGCGCAGCCACGCCTTCGACCTGCCGAAGAAGGTCCGCGCGCTGGCCCTGCGTCACGCGCTGTCCTCCAAGGCCAAGTCGGGCGCGCTGGTGGTGCTCGACCAGGCGACCCTGTCCGAGCCGAAGACCGCCGCCCTGCGCGAGCAGTTCGGCAAGCTCGGCTGGACCAACGCCCTGGTGATCGGCGGCGCCCAGCTCGACGCCAACTTCCAGCTGGCCGCTCGCAACATCCCCAACGTCGACGTCCTGCCGACCGCCGGCCTGAACGTCTATGACGTGCTGCGCCGCCAGACCCTGGTCCTGACCAAGGACGCGGTCGAAGCCATCCAGGCGCGGTTCGCTTCGAAGGAGGCCGCGTGATGGCCGAGCCCACCGCCCGCCACTACGACACCATCCTCTCGCCGGTGATCACCGAAAAGGCGACCGTGCTCTCCGAGCAGAACAAGGTTGTCTTCCGGGTCGCCGAGGACGCGACCAAGGACGAGATCGCTGCTGCGGTCGAAGCGCTGTTCAAGGTCAACGTGACCAAGGTCAACACCCTCAACGTGAAGGGCAAGACCAAGCGCTTCCGCGGCCGCGTCGGCCGTCGCTCCGACGTCAAGAAAGCCGTCGTGACGCTGGCCGAGGGCCAGTCGATCGACATCACCACGGGGCTCTAGTTCGATGGCCTTGAAGACCTTCAATCCGACCTCGCCCGGCCGTCGTCAGCTGGTCCTGATCGACAAGCGCGAGCTCCACAAGGGGCGTCCGGAAAAGTCCCTGGTGCAGGGCCTGACCAAGTCGGGCGGCCGGGGCGGCGGCGGCCGCGTGGCCGTGCGCTTCCGCGGCGGCGGCGCCAAGCGCCTGTACCGCATCATCGACTTCAAGCGCCGCAAGTTCGACGTCCCCGCGACCGTCGAGCGCCTGGAGTACGACCCGAACCGGTCGGCCTTCATCGCCCTGATCAAGTATCAGGACGGCGAGCTGTCCTACATCCTGGCTCCGCAGCGCCTGCGGGCCGGCGACACGGTGATCGCGGCCGAGAAGACCGACGTGAAGCCGGGCAACGCCATGCCGCTGCGCTCGATGCCGATCGGCACCATCATCCACAACGTGGAGATGAAGCCGCTGAAGGGCGGCCAGATCGCCCGCGCCGCCGGCGGCTACGCCCAGCTGGTCGGCCGCGACGCCGGCTACGCCCAGATCCGCCTGAACTCGGGCGAGCTGCGGATGGTGCCGGACGGCTGCATGGCCACGGTCGGCGCCGTGTCGAACCCGGACCACATGAACGAGGTCCTGGGCAAGGCCGGCCGCGCCCGCCACAAGGGCCGTCGCCCGCACGTCCGCGGCGTCTCCATGAACCCGATCGACCACCCGCACGGCGGCGGTGAAGGCCGCACCTCGGGCGGCCGTCACCCGGTCACCCCCTGGGGCAAACCCACCAAGGGCAGCAAGACCCGCACCAACAAGGCGACGCAGAAGTTCATCCTGCGGTCGCGCCACGCCAGGAAGTCCCGCTAATGACGCGCTCTGTCTGGAAAGGTCCGTTCGTCGACGGCTACCTGCTGAAGAAGGCCGAAGCCGCGCAGGCCTCGGGCCGCAAGGACGTGATCAAGACCTGGTCGCGCCGCTCGACCATCATGCCGCAGTTCGTGGGCCTGACGTTCGGCGTGCACAACGGCCAGAAGCACGTGCCGGTGCTGATCAGCGAAGACATGGTCGGCATGAAGCTCGGCGAGTTCGCCCCGACCCGGTACTTCCCCGGCCACGCGGCCGACAAGAAGGCCAAGAGGAAGTAGCCCGATGTCGAAGCCCAAGACCCAACGCCGGCTCGGCCAGGCCGAAGCGATGGCCAAGGTGCGGACCCTGCGCACCAGCCCGCGCAAGCTCAACCTGGTGGCGGCCTCGATCCGCGGCCTGAAGGTGCAGCGCGCCCTCAACGAGCTGGAGTTCAGCCCGAAGCGCATCGCCCGCGATGTGCGCAAGGCCCTCTACTCGGCCATCTCCAACGCCGAGAACAACCACAACCTCGACATCGACTCCCTGGTCGTGGCCGAGGCCTTCGTGGGCAAGAACCTGGTGATGAAGCGTTTCGCGGCGCGTGCCCGCGGCCGCGCGTCCCGCATCGAAAAGCCGTTCAGCGAGATCACCATCGTGGTCCGCGAGCTGGGTGAGGCCGCCTGATGGGTCAGAAAGTCAATCCGATCGGTCTGCGCCTCGGCGTCAACCGCACCTGGGACAGCCGCTGGTTCGCCGACGGTCACGACTACGGTCGGCTGCTGCACGAGGACATCAAGGTCCGCTGCGAGCTGAAGAAGCGCCTGTATCAGGCTGGCGTGTCGCGGATCATCATCGAGCGTCCGCACAAGAAGTGCCGCATCACCATCTATGCCGCGCGCCCCGGCGTGATCATCGGCAAGAAGGGCGCCGACATCGAGAAGCTGCGTCGCGACCTGTCGGCCCTGACCGACGGCGAGGTGCACCTGAACATCGTCGAGATCCGCAAGCCGGAAACCGACGCTCAGCTGGTGGCCGAGAACATCGCCCAGCAGCTCGAGCGCCGCGTCGCGTTCCGCCGGGCCATGAAGCGCGCCATGCAGAGCGCCATGCGCCTGGGCGCCAAGGGCGTTCGGATCAACGTCTCCGGCCGCCTCGGCGGCGCCGAGATCGCGCGGATGGAGTGGTACCGCGAGGGCCGCGTGCCGCTGCACACGCTGCGCGCCGACGTCGACTACGGCTTCACCGAAGCCAAGACGACCTACGGCGTCATCGGCGTGAAGGTGTGGGTCTTCAAGGGCGAAGTGCTCGAGCATGACCCGATGGCCCAGGACAAGCGCCTGGCCGGCGAGTCCGGTCCGGCCGGCGAAGGCGGCGGCCGCGATCGCGACCGCTCGGACCGTGGCCCGCGCCGCGACCGGCGCCAGAGCGCCGAGGCGTAAGGTAGAGCGACATGCTTCAGCCGAAGAAGACCAAGTACCGCAAGCAGTTCAAGGGCCGCATCCACGGGATGTCGAAGGGCGGCTTCACCCTGAATTTCGGCTCCTACGGGCTGAAGTCGGTGGAGCCCGAGCGGATCACCGCTCGCCAGATCGAGGCCGCCCGTCGGGCCATCACCCGCCAGATGAAGCGTCAGGGCCGGGTGTGGATCCGCATCTTCCCGGACGTGCCGGTGAGCGACAAGCCGGCGGAAGTCCGGATGGGTAAGGGCAAGGGTTCGATCGACTACTGGGCCGCCCGCGTCGCGCCCGGCCGGATCATGTTCGAGATCGACGGCGTGCCCGACGACATCGCCCGCGAGGCCCTCCGGCTCGGCGCGGCCAAGCTGCCGGTGAAGACCCGTATCGTGACCCGCATCGACGCGGCGGCCGCGGAGCAGGCGTGATGAAGATCGACGAAGTGCGGGGCATGACGCCCGACCAGCTGACCGAAGCCCTCGTGAACCTGAAGAAAGAGCAGTTCAACCTGCGCTTTCAACAGGCGACGGGCCAGGTCGAAAAGACCCACCGGTTCGAGGAAGTCCGCAGGGACATCGCCCGGATCAAGACCGTCCTGCGCGTCAAGCAGGCGACGGCCTAAGGAGACCTGAACGATGCCCAAGCGAATTCTCGAAGGCGTTGTCGTCTCCGACAAGGGCGACAAGACCGTGGTGGTGAAGGTCGAGCGGACCTTCCTGCATCCGCTGCTGAAGAAGACCGTGCGCCGGTCCAAGAAGTACCACGCGCACGACGAGGCCAACGCCTACAAGGTGGGCGAGCTGGCCCGCATCATCGAGTGCGCGCCGCGCTCCAAACTCAAGACCTGGGAAGTGCTGCCTAAGGGCGGCGCCCAGCAAGCCTAGGAGAGGGACGTCTCATGATCCAGATGCAGACCAACCTCGATGTGGCCGACAACTCCGGCGCCCGCCGGGTGATGTGCATCAAGGTGCTGGGCGGAGCCAAGCGGCGCTACGCCGGCGTCGGCGACAAGATCGTCGTGTCGGTGAAGGAAGCCATTCCGCGCGGCCGCGTGAAGAAGGGCGACGTGCTGCAGGCGATTGTCGTGCGCACCTCCTCGCCCATCAAGCGCAAGGACGGTTCGCTGATCCGCTTCGACAAGAACGCGGCCGTCATCGTCAACAAGCAGAGCGAGCCGATCGGCACGCGGATCTTCGGCCCGGTTCCCCGCGAACTGCGCGCCAAGAACCACATGAAGATCATCTCGCTGGCCCCCGAGGTTCTGTAGAGATGGCCGCGAAGATCAAGAAGGGCGACCGCGTCGTCGTCCTCACCGGCAAGGACAAGGGCAAGACCGGCCAGGTCCTGAAGGTGTTTCCGAAAGAGCAGCGCGTGCTGGTCGAGGGCCTGAACATGGTCCAGCGCCATACGCGTCCGTCGCAAGGCGATCCCCAGGGCGGGATCAAGAACAAGGAAGCGCCGCTGCACGTCTCGAACGTCGCCGTCGCCGATTCCAAGGGCAAGCCGACCCGCGTGGGCTTCCGCGTCGAGGACGGCAAGAAGGTGCGGTTCGCCAAGACGACCGGCGAGGTGATCCATGGCTGAGAAAGCTTACGAGCCGCGGCTGAAGACCGAATACCGCGAGCGCATTCGCGCGCGGCTGAAGGAGCAGTTCGGCTACACCAACGAAATGCAGATCCCCAAGCTGGACAAGATCGTCATCAACATGGGGGTCGGGGAAGCCGTCGCGGACTCGAAGAAGATCCAGTCGGCCCTTGCGGACCTGGCGAAGATCGCCGGCCAGAAGCCGGTGTCGACCAAGGCCCGTAAGTCGGTCGCCAACTTCAAGCTGCGCGAAGGCATGGCGATCGGCGCGAAGGTCACCCTTCGCAAGGACCGCATGTACGAGTTCCTGGACCGGCTGATCACCATCGCCCTGCCGCGGGTGAAGGACTTCCGGGGCCTGAGGCCGACCTCGTTCGACGGGCGCGGCAACTACGCCATGGGTCTGAAGGAACACATCGTGTTCCCGGAGATCAACTACGACCAGATCGACCAGATCTGGGGCATGGACATCGTCGTCACCACCACCGCGAAGACCGACGAGGAAGCGCGCGCGCTCCTCAAGGAATTCCAGTTCCCGTTCAACGCGTAAGGGCGGGAGAGGACAAGCAATGGCCAAGAAGAGCGCCGTCAACCGCAACGAGATGGTCAAGAGGCTCGTCAAGCAGTACGCCGCCAAGCGCGCGGAGCTGAAGGCGATCGCCAACGACGAGAGCCTGCCGCTCGAGGATCGTTTCGAAGCCCGCCTGAAGCTCGCCGAGCTGCCCCGCAACTCGGCTCCGAACCGCATCCGCAACCGGTGCGAGGTCACCGGGCGGCCGCGCGGCTATTACCGCAAGCTCAAGATGAGCCGGATCACGCTGCGGGACCTGGGGTCCCACGGCCAGATCCCCGGCCTCGTCAAGTCGAGCTGGTAGGGGAGGGTCTCATGGTCAACGACCCCATCGGCGACATGATCGCCCGCATCAAGAACGCCGCCACCCGCGGCCGCCAGAAGGTCTCGACGCCCGCGTCCAAGATGCGGGCCCGCGTCCTCGACGTGCTGCTGGAGGAAGGCTACATCCGCGGCTACCACCTGGTGGAGAAGCCGGGCGCCTTCCCCGAGTTCGAGATCGAGCTGAAGTACTTCGACAACCAGCCCGTGATCGTCGAGATCAAGCGGGTGTCGAAGCCGGGCCGCCGGGTCTACTCGTCGATCGCCGACCTGAAGCCGGTGAAGAACGGCCTCGGGATCTCGATCCTGTCGACGCCCAAGGGCGTCATGTCCGACTCCGCCGCCCGCGACGCCAACGTCGGCGGCGAAGTGCTCTGCCGGGTCTACTAAGATGTCGCGGATCGGAAAGAAGCCGGTGACCATCCCCTCGGGGGTGACGGTCACCCTCGACGGCCAGACGCTGACGGTGAAGGGCCCCAAGGGGCAGCTCTCCTGGACGCTGGCCGACGAGATCGAAGCGAAGCTGGAAGGCTCGGAGCTCACGCTCTCGAAGCGCGAGGAGACCACGCGGGCGCAAGCCATGTGGGGCCTGTCGCGCACGCTGGTGAACAACATAGTCACCGGCGTCACCTCCGGCTACGAGCGCACGCTCGAGCTGGTCGGCGTCGGCTACCGGGCCGCGATGAAGGGCAACGCGCTCTCCATGCAGCTCGGTTTCTCGCACGAGGTGGACATCGCGCCGCCGCCGGGCGTGACCTTCGCCACGCCGAAGCAAACCGAGATCAAGATCAGCGGGATCGACAAGCAGGTCGTCGGCGAGATCGCCGCCCAGATTCGCCGCATCCGCCCGCCCGAACCCTACAAGGGCAAGGGCGTGCGCTACGCCGGCGAGAAGGTCCGCCGCAAGGAAGGCAAGAAGAAGTAGGCCATGTCTATCTCTGCTCGTGACTCCACCAAGCGGCGCGCTCAGCGCAACCGGACCCGCCTGCGCAAGCTGGCGAACGGGCGTCTGCGCCTGTCGGTCTTCCGCTCGTCCAAGAACATCTACGCTCAGGTCATCGACGATGAGCGCGGAGTGAC
>JAQVDF010000041.1 GCA_028698405.1 Phenylobacterium sp.
CCCCTCGAGGGCGCGGCGCTGACGGCGGCCGACAAGGCCAAGGCCCAGGCGATCGCCGAGCGGCTGGCCGGCGTGGTCTCGGTGGAGAACGAGCTGGCCATCGAGCACCGGGTCTCGGTCCGGCTGAACCCGCTGGTCGACAAGACCAGGGAGATCGGCCGCTCGATCCTGGAGTTCCTGCCGCTTCTGCTGGTGGCGCTGGCGGTGTTCGCGGGCTTCTGGTCGGCCGGCCGGCTGCTGACGCGCACCACCAGCCTGTTCCGCAAGATCGCGCCCAATCCCTTCATCGAGGCGCTGATCGAGCAGGTGATCCGCCTGGGCTTCATCCTGGTGGGCCTGGTCGCGGCGATGAGCATCCTGGGGGCGACGGCGCTGCTCGGCTCGGTGCTGGGGGCGGCCGGCCTGTTCGGCCTGGCCGTCGGCTTTGCGGTCCGCGACACCATCGAGAACTACATCGCCAGCATCCTGCTCAGCATCCGCCAGCCGTTCGCGCCCAATGACCACGTGCTGATCGAGGGCTACGAGGGCAAGATCACCGTGCTGAACTCGCGGGCCACGGTGATCACCACCTTCGACGGCAGCGAGGTGCGGATTCCCAACGCCACCGTCTACAAGGCCAACATCACCAACTTCTCGCGTAGCCCCGAGCGCCGCTTCCAGTTCGAGATCGGCGTCGGCTACGAGGACGACCTGACCTATGCGCTGGCCCTGGCGCTGAGCACGGTCAAGGGCGTGGAGGGGGTGCTGGAGCAGCCCGGCCCGTCGGTGGTGGTCGACCGGCTGGACGCCTACGCCGTAGTCGTCAAGGTGTTCGGCTGGGCCGACCAGGTGCAGTCCGACTTCGGCAAGGTGAAGAGCGAGACCATCCGACAGGTGAAGGAGGCCTTCCAGAGGGCCGACATCTCGATCCCCGAGCCGATCCAGAACGTCCGGCGCATCGACGAGACGGACGGCGCCGCGCCGGCGCACCCGCCGGCCACGCCTCAGCCGGCCGCGCCGCAGCCCATCGAGGCGGCGCTGAAGGAGATCCGCGACACCGCCCCCGACGACACCCTGACTCGCAAGGTCAGCGCCATCCGCGAGACCAGCGACACCGACCTGCTCTCGGAGGGCAAGCCGACGGAGTAGGTCGCCTCAGGTCCTCTCCACCGGCGGCACGCTGAGGTCGCCCTCGTGGCGGTCGCGGGACAGGGCCGCGCGGACCACCAGCATCAGGCTGATCGGGGTGGTCAGCGTCAGGAAGACGGCGATCAGGATCTCGTGGAACACCAGCGCCCCGCGCTGAACCGAGAAGTAGAGGATCGAGCTCGCCAGGATCAGCACCATTCCGAGGCTGGAGCCGAGAGTGGGAGCGTGCACCCGCTGGTAGAAGGTGGCCATCCGAACGAAGCCGATGGCTCCGGTCAGGGCCAGGCCCGCGCCGGCCAGCAGGCAGGCGGAGATCACGATCGCTACCGGCAGGGGAAGGTCGGCCGCCGCGTTCATTCGATCACCTCGCCGCGCATCAGGAATTTGGCCAGGGCCACGGTGCTGGCGAAGCCCAGCAGGGCGATGATGGCGCTGGCCTCGAAGTAGAGGGTGCTGCCGGTGCGCATGCCGAGCGTGATGAGCAGCAGCATGGCCGACACGTAGCAGGCGTCGAGGGCCACGACCCGGTCCTGGGCGCGGGGCCCGCGCACCATGTGGGTCATGTAGAGCCCCATGGCCGTCACCAGCATCAGCTGCGAGATCGTGACGGCGGCTCCGAGCAGGGTGGCGCTCATTCGAAGATCTCCCTCAGCGGGCGTTCGTAGCGTTGGGTGATGGTGGCGATCCACTCGCCCTCGTCGATGAGGTCGAACACGTGGATCAGGAGCACCCCCTGGGCGGAGCGGTAGCTGACCCAGATGGTGCCGGGGGTGGCGGTGATGATGCAGGCCAGCACCGCCAGGCCGTAGGGATCGGTGAGCTTCAGCGGGATGGCCACGAAGCCCGAGGTGAGCTTCGAGGTCCGCCCGCCGAGGATGATCCGCACCAGGGCCAGGTTGGAGCGGATGACGTCGCCGACCACCGTGACGAACAGCTTCGCCATGATGCGACGGTTGCGGATTCGGAGCGGCGGCGGCTGCAGGCGGCCGAACGCGGCGCCCAGGCCGATCCCCAGGAACGCGCCGAGCAACAGGTTGCCGACGGCCAGGCTCTGGTTGAGCACCAGCCAGACGCCCAGCACGACGAAACTCATCGTCGGGTGCGGCAGCCAGCGCCTCATGGCCCGGCCTCCCCTTCGACGACGGCGCTGCTGTACTGGCTGGGCGCCAGCGCCTGCATCGCGGCGCGCTGAATGAAGCTGTAGGGGCCCTCGATGGCGAAGGTCAGCACCAGGAGGCCGAACAGCAGCGCGCCCAGCGGCGCGGCCTCGCCCAGGCGGATGGTCGGCGGGATGCGGCCTGGGTCTGCCCACCAGATCTGGATGCCGGCGCGGGCCATCGCGATCAGCGCCAGAAGGCTGGAGCCCACCAGCAGGGCGGCCAGCAGCGCCGCGGCTCCGCTCATGGGCCCTTCCGGCTCCTGCAGCAGCGGGCCCAGCATGGCGAACTTGGCCATGAAGCCGGGCAGTGGCGGGATGCCGGCGATGATCAGGGTGCAGATCAGGAAGCCGGCGCTGAGGATGCCGATCGGCGCCGGGATCGCCACCGCCCGCTCGTCGTCCTCGGTCAGCAGGCCGTCGTCCTCGGGATCGTAGGCCTCCAGCGTCGGCGGGTCCTCGAAGGCGTCGCCGCCCTCGGGGCCGATCAGGCCGCTGAGCTGGTAGAAGGCAGCCGCGCCGAGGGTCGAGACGAACATGTAGAACAGCGCGCCGGCCAGCAGCGCGGTGTCGCCGAAGGAGATCGCGCCCAGCAGGGTGCCGACCGAGACCAGCAGGCTGTAGCCGGCGATCCGGCGCATGTCGCGGGCCGCCAGCATGCCGACCACGCCCACCGCGAGCGTTGCGACGCCCGCGAAGAACAGCCATTCGCGCCCCAGCCCCGCCGACTCGCCCGCCTCGCCCCCGAACACCAGCAGGCTGAGGCGCAGGAGGGCATAGATGCCGACCTTGGTCATGATGGCGAACATCGCCGAGGCGGGCGGGACGGCGGCGTCGTAGGCCCTCGGCAGCCAGAAGCCCAAAGGCCAGGCGGCCGCCTTCACGAGGAAGGCGACGGCGAGGATCGAGGCCCCCACGTGCAGCAGGCTGCGGGTCGGCGGCGGGACCTGTCCGACCATCTCGGCCAGGGCGGCCATGTTGAGCGTGCCGGTGACCCCGAAGATCAGGCTGACCCCGACCAGGAACAGCAGCGAGGCGGCCAGGTTGATGACGATGTAGTGCAGCCCCGGCGCGACCCGCCGGTCGCCCGAGCCGTGCAGCAGCAGCCCGTAGGAGGCGGCCAGCAGGATCTCGAAGAACACGAACAGGTTGAACAGGTCGCCGGTCAGAAAGGCGCCGTTCAGGCCCATCATCAGGAACTGCGACAGCGCCGTGTAGTAGGGGCCGAGCCGCGCCCAGCGGCTGAGCGAGGAGGCGGTGTTGAGCAGGCCCAGGATCGCCGCCAGCAGCACCATCAGCGCCGACAGCCGGTCGGCGACCAGCACGATGGCGACGTTGGTCGGCCAGTCGCCCAGCCGGTAGGTGAGCACCAGCCCCTGGCCGCCGGCCTGGTCGGCGGCGCCGGCGAGCAGCAGCGCGACGATCAGGGTGGCGAACGAGGCGGCCAGGGCCAGGCCCGCCTCCACGCCGCGGCGGCGTCCGCCGACCAGCAGCAGCAGGGCGCCTGCCGCCAGCGGCAGCAGGATCGGCAGGATGGCGAGGTGGGCGATCAGGGCTTGCCCTCCCGGCCGTCGACGTGGTCGCCGCCGGTCAGGCCGCGCGCCACCAGGACGACGACGAGCAAGAGGGCGGTGGTCGCGAAGCTGATGACGATGGCCGTCAGCACGAGGGCCTGCGGCAGCGGGTCGGCGTAGGCCTCCAGGCTGCCGGTCTTGGCCCGCAGCACCGGCTCGGCGCCGATCCGCAGCCCGCCGGTGGAGAAGATGAACAGGTTCACCGCGTAGGACAGCAGGGTCAGGCCGACGATGACCTGGAAGGTCCGGGGCCGCAGGATCAGCCAGACCCCGGAGGCGGTGAGGACGCCGATGGCGGCGGCGAGCACGATTTCCATCAGGTCCCCTCCGTTCCGGCCGGCTCGCCCGCGGCAGGCGCCTTGGCGCGCCGTGGCGTCCGCAGCGACTGGTGGGCGATGGCGATCAGGATCAGCGTGGTGGCGCCCACCACCAGGATGAACACACCGAGGTCGAACAGCAGGGCTGTGGCCAGCGGCGTGCGGCCCAGCGGCCCGAAGTCCAGGTAGGTGAAGTATGACGTCAGGAACGGATAGCCGAACACGAACGAGCCGGCCCCGGTCGCCAGCGCGACCAGCAGGCCGACGGCGATCCAGCGCACCGGCAGCACGATGATCCTGGCCTCGACCCAACGCACGCCCCTGGCCATGTAGAGCAGGATCAGCGCCACGGAGGCGGTCAGGCCGGCCGAGAAGCCGCCGCCCGGCAGGTCGTGGCCGCGCAGGAACAGGTGCACGGCGAACAACAGGATGATCGGGGCCATCATCTGGATGATCAGCCCCGGCACCCGCAGATACCCCATGACCCCGGAGCCGCGGGCCGCATCGCCGGTCGGATCCTGGTCGATGTCGCGGCCGAGTTTCTGGGGCGTCGGCCCGAGGCTCTCCTCGGCCGGGCGGAACCGGCGCAGCAGGGCGAAGACGCTGAGCGCCACGATCCCCAGCACGGTGATCTCGCCGAAGGTGTCGAAGCCGCGGAAATCCACCAGGATGACGTTGACGACGTTGCGCCCGCCGCCCTCGGCGTAGGCGCGCGAGAGGAAGAATTGCGAGATGGAATCGTTCACGGGGTGCATCATCACCCCGTAGGCCAACAGGCTCATGCCGGCGCCCGCGACCACGGCCACTACCGCGTCACGGGCGCGGCGAAGGCGGGTGGGAAGGTCGCGCTGCTCCTTGAACGGCACACGGGCCGGCAGCCAGCGCAGGCCCAACAGAATCAGGATGGTGGTCACCACCTCCACTAGGAGCTGGGTGGTCGCCAGGTCCGGCGCGGAGAGCCAGACGAAGCTGACGCACGAGACCAGCCCGGCCCCGCCGAGCAGGATCAGCGCCGCCAGGCGGTGGAACTTGGCGGCCATCGCCGCACCGATCGCGCAGGCCCCGCCGATCGCCCAGAGGGCCGCGAAGGCGGGGTCGATGGTCGACAGCGCCGAGGGGTGCAGCGAGATCGCCGAGCCGCTGAGCGCGACGGTCGCCGCCGCCAGGGCTGCGAGCAGCACGAACAGCAGTTGCGGCTGCAGCCGGTCGCCCGGGAACCGCCGCTCGACCCAGGATGGCGCGCGGTCGGCGACCAGGCCCAGGAGCTGTTCGAAGATCACCCGCCCGTTCAGCTTGCCGAGCGGGGCCGCGCGCAGCTCGAGCAGCCGGCGGCGGAACAGAATGTAGGCCGCGACGCCGACGACCAGGGCCAGGCTGCTCATCGCCAGGGCCGGGGTCAGGCCGTGCCACACGGCCAGCTTGAAGCTCGGCGTCTGTGGTCCCAGCACGGCGCCCGCGGCCCGCGCCAGGTAGGGGCCGATGGTCTTGGCCGGCAGGGTCCCGACCACCAGGCAGAGCAGCGCGAGCAGACCAATGGGCGCGACCATCCACACCGGCGGCTCGTGCGGACGCTTCGGCATGGTGTCCGGGGCCTGACCGAAGAAGACCCCGCCGATGAAGCGCAGGGAGTAGATCACCGCAAAGCCGCTGGCCGCGACGGCGATCAGCGTCGGCACGAGGTCGAGCACGCCCTGGCCGCGGGCCGCCAGGGTCTCTTCGAAGAACATTTCCTTGGACAGGAAGCCGTTGAGCAGCGGCACCCCGGCCATGGCGGCGGCGGCCACGGTGGCCAGCACCGTGGTCACCGGCATGAAGCGGATCAGGCCGCCCAGCCGGCGCATGTCGCGCGTGCCGGCTTCGTGGTCCACCGCGCCCGCGGCCATGAACAGCGAGGCCTTGAAGATGGCGTGGTTGACGATGTGGAAGATGGCCGCCACGCACGCCAGCGGGCTGTTGAGGCCGAGGAGGAAGGTGATCAGCCCAAGATGGCTGATCGTGGAGTAGGCCAGCACCCCCTTCAGGTCGTTCTGGAAGATGGCCAGGAAGGCGCCTACCGCCAGGGTGGTCAGGCCCGCGGCGCTGACCGTCCAGTACCAGGCCTCGGTGCCCGACAGCACCGGCCACAGGGTGACCAGCAGGAAGACGCCCGCCTTCACCATCGTCGCCGAGTGCAGATAGGCCGACACCGGCGTCGGCGCGGCCATCGCCTGCGGCAGCCAGAAGTGGAACGGGAACTGGGCGCTCTTGGTGAAGGCGCCGAGCAGGATCAGCGCCAGGGTGGGTCCGTAGAGCGGGCTCGCCCGGACGAAGGCTCCCGACCGCAGGATGATGTCGAGGTCGTAACTGCCGACGATCCGGGCCAGCAGCAGCAGCCCGGCCAGCAGGCACAGGCCTCCCGCCGAGGTGACGATCAGCGCCGTGCGCGCGCCCTCGCGGGCCGCGGCGCCATGGTGCCAGTAGCCGATCAGCAGGAAGGAGAGCAGGCTCGTCATCTCCCAGAAGACGACGAGCTGGACCACGTTGCCGGAGAGCACCAGGCCGATCATCGAGCCGGCGAAGGCCAGCAGCAGGGAGAAGAACCGCGGCACCGGGTCTTCCGGCGACATGTAGTAGCGGGCGTAGATGCTGACGAGCAGGCCGACGCCGCAGATCAGCATCAGGAAGATCCACACGAAGCCGTCGGCCCGGAGCGTGAACTCGAGACCCAGGCTGGGAGCCCACGAGACTGCGAATCTTGCCGGCGCGACGGAGGTGATCTCCGGCGACAGGGCGAGCGTGATCACCAGCGCCAGCAGCATGGCGCTGATCGCCAGCAGGGCGGCGACATTGCGGCCTCTCGGCGGCAGGAAGGCCGCTGCGAACGAGGCGACGAAGGGGGTGGCGAGCAGCAGGATCAGCAGCGCCCCGGCGCTGGTCATATGGCGGACTCTCCCTGCTGCCGGCAGGGCGCGCGTTCCGGCGTGGGGACGCCGCGCATGCGGTTGGGTTCGCGGGGTTCGAGCTGCACGGCGCTAGGAATAACGTGCCGAAGCGCGCATCGCTACTGCGCGCCGCACTTTCCTTCGCGCGGTCACGCTGACTTGTGTTGAACCCCCGAAATGGACGCCTAGATCAGTTTTTGACGGTCTGTAGAGAAAATCAGCAACTCATTATGCGGGGATAATATCGTGCCGGAAAAAACCTGGGGTCAGGTCCCGCCGAAGAAAATTCTGCTTGCTACGGACCTGAGCGCCCGGGGGGATCGCGCGCTGGACCGCGCAACTCAACTTGCCCGCCAGTGGGAGGCCGAACTGGTGGCGGTCCACGCCCTGGAGAGCGAGGGCCTGGACACGCCGGAGCATCGCGGCCTGCCGTCGTGGCGCCGCCCGCCCGATGCGGCGGCGCTGGTCGAGCGCCAGATCCGCGAGGACATCCGCGGCGAACTGCCCAAGTTGAAGGTGATCGTCGAGGAGGGGCCTGCCCCGCGGGTGGTCCTGGAGGCGGTCCAGCGGGAGCGCCCGGACCTGGTCGTGCTGGGCCTGGGGCGGTCGCGTGGTCTGGGGGGCGGGGGCCTGGGCCGGACCGTGGACGAACTGTTCCGCCGCTCGCCGACCTCGGTGTTGGTGGTCAAGCGGCGGCCGAACGGGCCTTACAGCCACCTGCTGGTGGGAGCCGACTACACCGACGAGTCCCGCCGCGGGCTGGAAGTCGCGGCGCGGCTGTTCCCGACCGCGGTGCTGGCGCTCATGCACGCCTACGAGATGCCCTACCGGGCGGTGATCCTGGATACCCAACTCGGCCGCGACTACGGGGAGATGGAACGGGCGACGGCACGGGAGTTCCTCGCCCGCGCGGACCTGGCCGAGGAGACGCGCGAGCGGATCGTCACCCTGATCGAGGACGGACCGCCGGAAGTGCGGATGAGCAACTACGTCATGGAACAGGGCGCCGACCTGACCGTGATCGGCGCCTTCGAGCGCTCGCGCCTGTTCCACGTGATGATCGTCGGCCGGGGGCCGCGCATCGTCGAGGCCGTGCCGAGCGACGTCCTGGTGGTGCGCGCCGAACGCCCCGAGGGCTGAGCCGGCGCCGCGTCCTCAGCCCAGGAGGCCGGTCCCGGCCGCCGCGAGTTCGGGGCGTGCCCCCGCCGCCCCCGCCGGCTCCAGCACCTTGCCGGGGTTGAGGATGTTGTTCGGGTCGAGCAGCGCCTTCAGCCGCCCCATCAGGGCGATCTCGTCGGGGCTGCGCGAGCAGGCCAGATACTCGCGCTTCTGCAGGCCGATGCCGTGCTCGGCGCTGACCGAGCCGCCGATCTTCTGCAGGTGGCCGTAGACCAGGTCCTCGACGGCGTTCCGCGCCGAGCGGTCGCCGACGCCGACGATGACGTGCAGGTTGCCGTCGCCGAGGTGGCCGAACACCACCAGGGTGGCGGCCGGCCAGCGGCCCAGAAGGTCGGCCTTCAGCGCGGCCAGGTAGCCTTGCATCTGCGAGATCTTCAGCGACACGTCGAAGGTGAACACCGGGCCGTTGCGGGCCACCTGGGCGACATCGTCGCGCAGCGCCCACATCCGGTCGCGCTCGGCCTTGGACTTGGCGATGACCGCGTCGGTGACGAGGCCGGCCTCCATGGCCTTCTCCAGCGCGCGCTCCATGCGCCGGGAGTCCTCCTCCTGGTCGGCGCCGAGGGTCTCGGTCAGCACGTAGAAGGGCGAGCCGTGGGGCAGGATCGGCCGCCCCTTGGCGGGCTCGGTGGTGACCAGTTCGTAGAACTCCGGCCACATCACCTCGAAGGCCGACAAGGTGCCGGGAAGCTTGCGCTCGAACAGCCGCAGCAGCTTGGGCAGGTTGTCGAAGGCGTCTACCGCCAGGAAGGCGGCGTCCTGACTGGTCGGTTGCGGGCGCAGCCGCAGCACGACCCGGGTGACCACGCCGAGGCAACCCTCTGAACCGAAGAACAGCTGCTTCAGGTCGAAGCCGGGGTTGTTCTTGATC
>JAQVDF010000042.1 GCA_028698405.1 Phenylobacterium sp.
CCCGGTCCGCCTCCGATGATGACGACGTCGTAGCCGGCCATGCGCACATCCTTCGAAGCAATGGAATTTGGGGCCCTGATATAGGCGTTCAGGCCGCGAAGCGAGACGTCGACAAGGTATCCGTAACGCTCACCATAGTTTTTTCCGATCCGCTTACGTCGTTTTCACCCTGTTCCGCCAAGCTCACCGCACAAGGGGCAGGATTGGGCGGCTGGTCATGGGCAATCGACTTCCGCGGAGAGGCTGGCGAGCGCTCTGGCGCGACCAGTCCGGCGCGACGGCGCTGATCACCGGTCTGGCGTTGTTGCTGATCGCCTGCGCGGCGGTGACGGTGTTCGACCTCAGCAACGTCGCCAGCCAGAAGTCCAAGCTTCAGGACATGCTGGACGCCGCCGCGCTGGCTGCGGCCAAGGTCGGCGGCGACGACAAGAAGGCCATCGTCAAGGCGGGCGACGAGCACCTGAAGGCCCATCTGCCGCCGGGCGTCTACAAGAACCTGGTGGTCACCTTCACGCCGACGGAGGACACCGTCCGCGCCACGGCCAAGGCGGCCATTGACCCCTATTTCCTGGGCATGTTCTTCGACGGCCCGGTGAAGATCGCCGTCGACACCGAGGTCACGCGTTCGGTCGAAGGCTCGCTGGAGGTCGTGCTGGTGCTCGACACCACCGGCTCCATGGAGGGGAGCAAGATCTCCACCCTGAAGACCGCCGCCGACACGCTGGTGAAGAAGATCACCAAGGTGAAGGACGCCGACGTCCGGATCGGTGTGGTGCCGTTCTCGAGCTACGTGAACATCGGTGTGAAGCGCCGGCACGAGCCGTGGGTGTCCGTCCCGGACGACTACGACGTGACCAATCCCCGCAAGTGCACCACGGTCTCGAAGGAGGACAAGTGCGTCAAGAGCGAGACCTACGCCTGCACGAAGACCAACGACGGGGTTTCGTACCAGTCGACCTGCTCGAAGTGTGTCCAGACCCAGACGACCTACTTCAATCCGCCCAAGGAGGTCTGCTCGGGCCCCTCGGTCACCAAGTACCGCTTCAAGGGCTGCGTCGGCTCGCCGCCCTATCCGCAGAACGTCCAGGATAACGGCCACCGGGTCTATCCGGGCCTGATGAACGTCACCTGCGCGCCGGAGCTGACCCCGCTGACCGACAAGCTCGGTCCGGTCGAGAGCGCCATCAAGACGCTGAAGGCGGAGGGGGCGACCTACATCCCTGCGGGCCTGGCGTGGGGCTGGAACCTGCTGTCGCCGGGCGCGCCCTTCACCGAAGGGGCGGCCTACGACCCGGCCAACAGGAAGCCGCGCAAGGCGCTGGTGCTGATGACCGACGGCGCCAACACCCTGCAGCCGAAGGCGGGCGGGTCCCACGGGTCCAAGACGCCCTCGCCGCTCGCCGACAAGTACACGGCCGAGCTCTGCGAGAACATCAAGAAGCAGAAGATCGAGGTCTACACCGTCGGCTTCCAGATCGACGAAGCTTCCGCCCACCAGATGCTGCTGAAGTGCGCGACCTCCTCCGGCCACTACTTCAAGGCCGACAGCGCCGAGGAACTCGTCAAGGCCTTCGAAGCCATCGGCGCGTCCCTCGAGAACCTCCGCATCAGCCGCCAGCCAGGCGCGAAACAGGACCTTCTCCGCTTGGGGGAGAGGGTGGCGCTCTTGGCGGTGAATTTCCTCTCGTCATCCCGGCTGCAGCGCAGCGGAGAGCCGGGACCCAGAGGGGTGTTGCGCCCATCGGCCTGGGTCCCGGATCGGCCTCGCGGCCGTCCGGGATGACGGTGGATGGGGCCGGCCCTAGAGGTCCAGCAGCAGGCGTTGCGGGTCTTCGATGGCTTCCTTGACCTTGACGAGGAAGGTCACGGCGCCCTGGCCGTCGACGACGCGGTGGTCGTAGGACAGCGCCAGATACATCATCGGGCGGACGACGACCTGGCCGTTCACCACCACCGGTCGCTCCTGGATCTTGTGCATGCCCAGGATGCCCGACTGCGGGGCGTTGAGGATCGGCGTCGACATCAGCGAGCCGTAGACCCCGCCGTTGGAGATGGTGAAGGTGCCACCCTGGAGGTCGTCGAGGGCCAGCGATCCCTCGCGCGCCTTCTTGCCGAGCTCGCCGATGGTCTTCTCGACCTCGGCCATGGAGAGCAGATCGGCGTCGCGCACCACCGGCACCACCAGGCCGCGATCGGTGCCGACCGCCACGCCGATGTCGTAGTGGTTCTTGTAGATGATGTCGGCGCCGTCGATCTCGGCGTTGACGTCGGGGATCTGCTTCAGCGCGGCCACGCAGGCCTTCACGAAGAAGCTCATGAAGCCGAGCTTCACGCCGTGGCGCTTCTCGAAGACGTCCTTGTACTGGTTCCTGAGGGCCATGACCGCGCTCATGTCCACCTCGTTGAAGGTGGTCAGCATGGCGGCGGTGTTCTGGGCCTCCTTCAGGCGCCTGGCGATGGTCTGGCGCAGGCGGTTCATCCGCACGCGCTCCTCGCGCTCGTGCAGGGCGCGCGGCGCGGCGGGGGCGGGGGCCTGGGCCGGCGCCTGGGCGCGGGCCTCGAGGGCGGCGAGGGCGTCGCCCTTGGTGATCCGGCCGCCGCGGCCGGTGCCGGCGATGGCGGCGGGGTCCAGCTTGTTCTCGGCCGCGATCCGCTGGGCGGACGGGGCCATGACCGGCGCCGTTCCGGGCGCGCTGGCCGAGGCGGAGTAGTCCTTCAGCGGTGCGGAGGTCGGCGGCGCCTTGCCGGGGGTCGGCTCGGGCTGCAGCTCGCCGGCCGGGACAGCCGGCGGCGTCGAGGCCTTCGGAGCTTGCGGGGCGGCCGAGGCGGCCGGCTTGGCCGCCGAAGCGCCTTCGGTCACCCGGCCGAGCAGGGCGCCGGGCTCCACCGTCGCGCCTTCCTCGGCGGCGATCAGCTCCAGAACGCCGTCGGCAGGGGAGGCGACCTCCAGGCTGACCTTGTCGGTCTCCAGCTCGACGATGATCTCGTCCTTGCGGACCGCCTCGCCGGCCTTCTTGGCCCAGCGCGCCACCGTCGCCTCGGTGACGGACTCGCCCAAGGCGGGGGTCATGATGTCGGCCATAGGACTAACGGGGCTCCTGGTCTCTCGTGAGGGGATTAGGCGAAGGCTTCGGCAAGGAACGTCTCGAGTTCCTTGTTGTGCCGGCTCATCAGGCCCGCGGCCGTCGAGGCCGAGGCCGGGCGGCCGACGTAGCGGGCGCGCTTGGACGCGACGTCGAGGCGCTCGAGGGTCAGCTCCAGCCACGGGTCGACGAACTGCCAGCCGCCCATGTTCTTGGGCTCTTCCTGGCACCAGACCAGCTCGGCGTTGGCGAAGCGCTTGAGCTCGTTGGACAGCGACTTCACCGGCCACGGATAGAACTGTTCCAGCCGCAGGATGTAGACGTCGTCGACGCCGAGCTCCTCGCGACGTTCCAGGAGGTCGTAATAGACCTTGCCCGAGCAGAGCAGCACACGGCGGATCTTGTCGTCGCTCTTGAGCTTGATCTCGGTGTTGCGGCCCGTTTCGGCGTCGTCCAGCAGCACCCGGTGGAACGAGCTGGGCGGGGCGAAGTCGTCGAGCGAGGAGACCGCCTTCTTGTGCCGCAGCAGGCTCTTGGGCGTCATCAGGATCAACGGCTTGCGGAACTCGCGCAGCACCTGACGGCGCAGGATGTGGAAGTAGTTGGCCGGGGTGGTGCAGTTGGCGACCTGCATGTTGTCCTCGGCGCAGAGCTGCAGGTAGCGCTCGAGGCGGGCCGAGGAGTGCTCCGGCCCCTGGCCCTCGTAGCCGTGCGGCAGCAGCATGACGAGGCCGCTCATCCGCAGCCACTTGCGCTCGCCCGAGGAGATGAACTGGTCGATGACCACCTGGGCGCCGTTGGTGAAGTCGCCGAACTGGGCCTCCCACAGCACCAGCGTGTTGGGGTCGGTCAGCGAGAAGCCGTACTCGAAGCCGAGCACCGCCTCTTCCGAGAGCGCCGAGTTGAGCACCTCGAAGTGGGCCTGGGTCGGCCGCAGGTGGCGCAGCGGGAAGTAGGTCTCTTCGGTCTTCTGGTCGACGATGCCGGCGTGACGCTGCACGAAGGTGCCGCGGATGGAATCCTGGCCGGACAGCCGCACCGGATAGCCTTCGTCGAGCAGGCAGGCGAAGGCCAGGTGCTCGGCAGTCGCCCAGTCGATGCCCTCGCCCTTCTCGATCGCGTCGCGGCGGGCCTGGATGACCCGCTTCACGGTCGGGTGGACGTGGAGGCTCTCCGGCAGGGCGGTCATCTTGCGGCCGAGGTCGAGCAGGCGGGCCTTCTGCACGTTGGTGCGGCCCTTGCGCTCGTCGGGGCGGGGCGACATGCCGGCCCACTTGCCGTCCAGCCAGTCGGCCTTGTTGGCCTTGTAGGTCTTGCCGGCCTCGAACTCCTGGTCGAGGAAGATCTCGAAGTCCTTGATCCACTGGTCGACCTGATCGGCCGTGACCACGCCCTCCTCGACCAGCCGGCGGGCGTAGAGCTCGCGGGTCGAGGGGTGCTCCTTGATCTTCGCGTACATCAAGGGCTGGGTCATTTCCGGCGGGTCGCCCTCGTTGTGGCCGAACCGCCGGTAGCAGAACATGTCGATGACCACGTCCTTGCCGAACTGCTGGCGGAACTCGGTGGCCACCTTGGCGGCGAAGGTCACCGCCTCCGGATCGTCGCCGTTCACGTGGAAGATCGGCGCCTCGACCATCAGCGCGACGTCAGACGGGTAGGGTGAGGAGCGCGAGTTCTTCGGGCTGGTGGTGAACCCGATCTGGTTGTTGACGATGAAGTGCATCGTCCCGCCGGTGGAGTAGCCCTTCAGGCCCGACAGGGCGAAGCACTCGGCCACCACCCCCTGGCCGGCGAAGGCGGCGTCGCCGTGCAGCAGCAGCGGCAGCACATGGCCGCGGCCCGCGTCCGGCTGTTCGCGCAGGGTGAAGGCCTGCTTGGCGCGCGCCTTGCCCAGCACCACCGGGTTGACGATCTCCAGGTGCGAGGGGTTGGCGGTCAGCGACAGGTGCACCTCGTTGCCGTCGAAGGTGCGGTCCGAGCTGGCGCCCAGGTGGTACTTCACGTCGCCGGAGCCCTCGACGTCCGAAGGCAGCGACGAACCGCCCTGGAACTCGTGGAAGATCACCTGATAGGGCTTGCCCATCACGGCGGCGAGCACGTTCAGCCGCCCGCGGTGGGGCATGCCGATGATGATGTCCTTCACGCCCAGCGCGCCGCCGCGCTTGATGATCTGCTCCAGCGCCGGGACCATCGCCTCGCCGCCGTCGAGCCCGAACCGCTTGGTGCCTGGGAAGCGCTTGTGCAGGAAGCGCTCGAAGCCCTCGGCCTCGATCAGCTTCTTCAGGATCGCGACCTTGCCCTCGGGCGTGAAGGCGATCTCTTTGTCGCGGCCCTCGATCCGCTCCTGCAGCCAGGCCTTCTGGGCCGGGTCGGAGATGTGCATGTACTGGACGCCGACGTCGCCGCAGTAGGTGCGGCGCACGATCGCCAGGATCTCGCGCAGCGTCGCGGTCTCCAGGCCCAGCACGTAGTCGAGGAAGATCGGCCGGTCGTAGTCGGCCTCGGTGAAGCCGTAGGTCGCCGGATCGAGTTCGGAGGCGTCGCCCGGGGTGATGGCGATGCCCAGCGGGTCGAGGTTGGCCCGCAGGTGGCCGCGCATCCGGTAGGCCCGGATCATCATGATGGCGCGCAGCGAATCCAGGGTTGCGCCGCGGATCGCGTCGGCGCCGGCGGCGGCCGGGGCGCGGGCCTGCACGCCCTTTTCGATCTTGGCCTCGACCGCGGGCCACAGGCCGTCGATGGCGCTCAGCCATTCGGGGCGGGGGCCGCTGACCGGGGGCTTGGTCCACGCCGGCTTGGCGCGGATCTCGTCCACCCGTTCCTGCAGCGAGGAGAAGAAGGCCCGCCAGGAGGGCTCGACGGAGTCGGGATCGCTGGCCCAGCGCCGGTAGAGGTCCTCCACGAACGCGGCGTTGCCGCCGTAGAGGAAGGAGGTCTCGGCGAGCACCTCGTTGATCAGACCTGCGTCGTCCGCCATCTCATCCGCATCCCGCGGCCCACGCCGCTGAGCTTCTTGGGAAAGGAGCCGAGCGCGGACCGCTCACCAAACACAACTGCCTTCAGGCGCCCTTCAGCACCTCGAGCAGGGTCTCGCCAAGCTTCGCCGGGGAAGGCGACACGCGGATGCCCGCGGCCTCCATCGCGGCGATCTTGTCCTCGGCCCCGCCTTTGCCGCCGGAGATGATCGCGCCTGCGTGACCCATGCGCCGCCCGGGCGGCGCGGTGCGTCCCGCAATGAAGCCGACCATAGGCTTCTTGGTTGCTGAATTTCTGATGAATTCAGCCGCTTCTTCCTCGGCCGAGCCGCCGATTTCACCGATCATGATGATCGACTCGGTTTCCGGGTCGTCCAGGAACATCTGCAACACGTCGATGAACTCGGTGCCCTTCACCGGGTCGCCGCCGATGCCGACGGCCGTCGTCTGGCCGAGGCCAACCTGGGTGGTCTGGAACACGGCCTCATAGGTAAGCGTCCCAGACCGGGAAACAACGCCCACCGAGCCCCGCTTGAAGATGTTGCCCGGCATGATGCCGATCTTGCAGGCGTCGGGGGTCAGCACGCCGGGGCAGTTGGGGCCGATCAGCCGCGACTTCGAGCCGGACAGGGCGCGCTTGACCTTGATCATGTCGGTCACCGGGATGCCCTCGGTGATGCAGACGATCAGCGGGATCTCGGCGTCGATCGCCTCGAGGATGGAGTCGGCCGCAAAGGGCGGCGGCACGTAGATGACGGTGGCGTCGGCGCCGGTCTCCTTCACCGCCTCCTCGACGGTGTCGAACACCGGCAGGTCCAGGTGCTTGGTCCCGCCCTTGCCGGGGGTCACGCCGCCGACCATGCGGGTGCCGTAGGCGATCGCCTGCTCCGTATGGAAGGTGCCCTGGCTGCCGGTGATGCCCTGACAGATGACGCGGGTTTCTTTGCCGATGAGAATGGACATTCGTTCCAGCTCTAGAGGGTGGGCACGCCGTAGGCGACAAGGACCTTTTCCTCGTCCGCCTTGAGAAAGATCATTCGCACCTTGCCGGCCTTGAGCAGCCGCTTCACGGCCGCATCGTCCGGGTCCTCGATGGCCCGGCGTCCGGTATCGGTGGTCTCGAACACGTAAGCGATTTCGTCGTCGTCGGAGAGCCTCGCGTTGGGCTCGACGCCGACCCAGTCGGCCGTCGCCTGCCGCAGCTCGGCCGCATCGCCAGGCAGGGCCCCGAGCGCGCACATGCGCACGTCCAGCCGGTCCCAGCCGATCCGCTGGCTCCCGCCGCCGTGCAGCATGAAGGACAGGCCTTCGCGGTCGCTGCGCATCCGCCCGTCCTGGAGCTTGAAGTCCTCGTTCTTGTTGAGGCCGTCCATCAGGCTCCTGGGCAGGGGCATCCAGCCCTCCGCGTCGGCCGCCGCCAGCGACGCGGTCGCATCGCCGGCGGTGTCGACGCAAAGCCGCTGGAAGGTCGCGAACAGCGGTTCGGCCGCAGCCGGGCCGGCGACCGTCAGCGCCGCCGCGAGTGCGATTGCGGCGGCCTTCAGCTTCACGCGGCGCCTCGCACCGCGGCGACGATCTTCTCGGCGCCGTCGGCCAAGTCGTTGGCGGCGATGACGTTGAGCCCGCTCTCGCCGATGATCTTCTTGCCGAGCTCGACGTTGGTGCCCTCAAGCCGGACTACCAGCGGCACTTTCAGGCCGACTTCCTTCACCGCCTCGACCACGCCCTCGGCGATGATGTCGCAGCGCATGATGCCGCCGAAGATGTTGACCAGGATGCCCTTCACGTTCGGGTCGGCGGTGATGATCTTGAAGGCGGCCGTCACCTTCTCCTTGCTGGCGCCGCCGCCCACGTCGAGGAAGTTGGCCGGTTCGGCGCCGTAGAGCTTGATGATGTCCATGGTCGCCATGGCCAGGCCCGCGCCGTTGACCATGCAGCCGATCTCGCCGTCCAGGGCGATGTAGGACAGGTCGTGCTTGGAGGCCTCGATCTCCTTCTCGTCCTCCTCGCTGGTGTCGCGCAGGGCCACGATGTCCGGTTGGCGGAACAGGGCGTTGGAGTCGAAGCTGACCTTGGCGTCCAGAACCCGCAGGTGACCATCGCCGGTCAGGATCAGCGGGTTGATCTCCAGCATGCTCATGTCCTTCGCCAGGAAGGCCGCGTAGAGCTGGTTCAGCAGGGTGGCCGCTTCCTTGGCGGCGCCGCCGGTCAGGTTCAGGGCCTTGGCGAGCTTGCGGGCGTGGTGCGGGAAGACGCCGGTCGCCGGGTCGATGGTGAAGGTGACGATCTTCTCGGGCGTCTCGTGCGCCACGTCCTCGATGCTCATGCCGCCCTCGGTGGAGGCGACCACCGAGACCCGGCTGGTCACCCGGTCGACCAGCAGCGAGAGGTAGAGTTCCTTGGCGATGTCGGCGCCTTCTTCGATGTAGAGGCGCTGCACCTGCTTGCCCTTGGGGCCGGTCTGGACGGTCACCAGCACCCGGCCGAGCATCTCCTCGGCGTTGGCGCGGACCTCGTCCACCGACTTGACCACCCGCACGCCGCCCTTGGCGTCGGGGCCCAGCCCCTCGAATCGGCCCTTACCGCGGCCGCCGGCGTGGATCTGGCTCTTGACGACGTACACCGGCCCCCCGAGCTTCTCGGCCGCCTGGGCGGCCTCCTCGGGCGTGAAGGCGGGGTAGCCGCGCGGAACCGCAACGCCGAACTCAGCGAGAACGGCTTTGGCTTGGTGCTCGTGAATGTTCATGAGGCCGCAGGGTTGCGTGTGAGGGGATGGCTCGTCCTCGGTGGCGAGCGGGGGCGGTTATAGGCGCCCCGCCGCAGGGTGGCAACCGCACTTGACAATAAGAAATCGCGCTAGGTAGAATCGACATTCAGCGCATCCAGATCATGGCTGCGGCGAGATGGACGAAGGCTGCGTAGTGGATGACGAGCCTGTCGTAACGAGTGGCGAAGCGCCTGAAGTGCTTGAGCTTGTTGA
>JAQVDF010000043.1 GCA_028698405.1 Phenylobacterium sp.
ACGTCTTCCCGCCCAACGCCCAGGGGCCGGTGCGCCCCGGCCTGTTCGGCGACCCCCTGGAATCCATCCGCGCCTTCGACCCCGAGACCCAGCGCTCCACGCGGCAGCTGACGTCGGTGGACCTGCTGCCGGTGTCCGAGGCGCTTGTCGACGCCCAGGCGGTCTCGCGGTTCCGCTCGGGCTACCTGGAGGCGTTCGGCGCGCCCGGCGACGATCCGCTCTACGCGACGGTCAGTGAGGGCGGCCGGCGCGCGGGCATGGAGCACTGGCTGCCGCTGTTCTACGAGCGGATGGAGACGCTGCTCGACTACCTGCCCAAGGACGCACTGATCGCCCTGGACCATCTGGCGCGCGAGGCCCGCGACGAGCGGCTGGCGATGATCGCTGACGCCTTCGACGCCCGCGCCCAGGCCGACAGAAAAGCCCACTACCATCCGCTGCCGCCCGAGCGTCTTTACCTGACCGCGGAGGAATGGGACCGGGCGCTGGCCGTGCATCCCACGCGCCGGTTCTCGGCCTTCCAGGAGGCGGAAGGGGAGGCGGTGGTCGATCTCGGGGCCCGCCAGGGCCGCACCTTCGCCGCCGAGCGAAAGCAGGACAGCGTCAACCTGTTCGAGGCTACCGCAGACCACGCCCGCAGGCTGGCGGGCGAGGGCAAGCGGGTGCTGTTCGCCTCCTGGTCCGAGGGCTCGTCGGAGCGGCTGGCGGGGATGCTCAGCGACCACGGCCTCGGGCGCGTGCCCTTCGCCGCCTACTGGGATCAGGCCAAGGCGGCCGATCCCAAGGTCCCGCAGCGGGTCGTGCTGCCGCTGGAGGCCGGCTTCGAGACCGACGACCTGGCGGTCATCTCCGAGACCGACATCCTCGGCGACCGCCTGGCCCGCCCGCGCAAGCGCCGCCGCGCGTCCAACTTCCTGGCCGAGGCCTCGGCGCTCACCGCCGGCGACCTCGTGGTGCACATCGACCACGGCATCGGCCGCTACGAGGGCCTGAAGACCCTCGACGTGCAGGGCGCCCCGCACGACTGCCTGGAGCTGCAGTACGGCGGCGAGGCCAAGCTCTACCTGCCGGTCGAGAACATCGACCTCCTCACTCGCTACGGCGCCGATTCCGAAGGCGTGCAGCTCGACAAGCTGGGCGGCGCGGCCTGGCAGGCCCGCAAGGCGCGCGCCAAGGAGCGGCTGCGCGAGATGGCCGAGGGGCTGATCCGCCTCGCGGCCCAGCGCGCGCTCAAGACGACCGAGGAGGTCGAGCCGCCGCACGGGGTGTTCGACGAGTTCTGCGCCCGCTTCCCCTACGAAGAGACGGACGACCAGCTGGCGGCGATCGGCGACGTGCTCTCGGACCTGGGCTCGGGCAAGCCGATGGACCGGCTGATCTGCGGCGACGTCGGCTTCGGCAAGACAGAGGTCGCCCTGCGTGCGGCCTTCGTAGTGGCGATGAGCGGCCAGCAGGTGGCCGTGGTCTGTCCGACGACCCTGCTCGCCCGCCAGCACTTCAAGACCTTCCAGGAGCGCTTCGAGGGCTGGCCGGTGCGCGTGCGCCGGCTCTCGCGCCTGGTCCCGGCCAAGGAGGCCGCCGAGACCCGCGAGGCGCTGAAGAACGGCGAGGTCGAGATCGTCGTCGGCACCCACGCGGTGCTCTCCAAGCAGGTCGGCTTCAAGAACCTCGGCCTGGTGATCGTCGACGAGGAGCAGCACTTCGGGGTCAAGCACAAGGAGAAGCTCAAGGAGCTTCGCGCCGACGTGCACATGCTGACCCTGACCGCGACGCCGATCCCGCGCACCCTGCAGATGTCGCTGTCGGGCATCCGCGAGATGTCGATCATCGCCACCCCGCCGGTCGACCGGCTCGCGGTGCGGACGTACATCACGCCCTGGGACCCGGTGGTCGTGCGCGAGGCCCTGCTGCGCGAGAAGTACCGCGGCGGCCAGGCCTACTACGTCGCCCCGCGCATCGCCGACCTGCCGGACCTCGAACGGTTCCTGCGCGAGCAGGTGCCGGAGGTGCGCTTCGTGGTCGGCCACGGCCAGATGCCGCCGACCCAGCTCGAGGAGGTGATGAGCGCCTTCTACGACGGCCAGTACGACGTCCTGCTGTCGACGACCATCGTGGAGTCCGGCCTCGACATTCCGACCGCCAACACGCTGATCGTGCACCGGGCGGACATGTTCGGCCTCGCCCAGCTCTACCAGATCCGCGGGCGGGTGGGCCGCTCAAAGACCCGCGCCTACGCCTACCTGACCACCCCAGCCGAGAAGCAGATCACCCTGTCGGCCGAGAAGCGGCTGAAGGTGCTGCAGTCGCTCGACAGCCTGGGCGCCGGCTTCCAGCTGGCCAGCCACGACCTCGACATCCGCGGCGGCGGCAACCTTCTGGGCGAGGAGCAGTCGGGCCACATCCGCGAGATCGGCGTCGAGCTCTATCAGCAGATGCTGGAGGACGCGGTCGCCGAGCTGAAGCTGAAGGCCGGGACCGAGGGCGCCGAGGCCCTGACCGACCGCGGCTGGTCGCCGCAGATCAACACCGGCGCGGCGGTGCTGATCCCCGAGGACTACGTTCCCGACCTGAACGTGCGCCTGGCCCTCTACCGCCGACTGTCGGAGGCCGAACGAGCCGACGACCGCGAGGCCCTGGCCGCCGAACTGATCGACCGCTTCGGCCCACTGCCGCCCGAAGCCGGCCAACTGCTCAAGGTCGTGGCCATCAAGGGCCTTTGCCGCGAGGCCAACGTCGCCAAGATCGACGTCGGGCCGAAGGGGGCCGTCGTCACCTTCCGTGGCGACGAGTTCAAGAATCCCGCGGGTCTGGTTGGTTTCGTTCAGAAAAACGCCATCGCGTGGCGGCTGCGTCCCGACCACAAGGTGGTCGTGAAAGGCGAATGGGAGACTCCCGCCCAGCGTCTCGACGCGGCCGAGAAGGTGCTCAGGGAACTCGCCAAGCTCGCGGCGTAGGTCTCCTGCCTCCCGCCGCTGCGCGAGGGACATAGGATTTGGTGCAGAAGCTAGCTCGCGCGGGTGGCGCGGGCGGCGGCTTCTTCGAGGGCCTTGCCGGCGGTCTCGGGGGCGGACACCTCGGCGACGCCGATGTCGAACTCGACGACGAAGGGCGAACGGCCTTCGCCGGCCTCGAAGGCGGTGCAGCCGATCACCGCGGCGATGCGCTCGCCGGCCGCGCGGCCCGACGCCTGGGGCGTGGCGGGCAGGGCCAGCGCGAACACTTCCTGGCCGAGCCGGGCGGCGGTGTCTTCCACCCGCACCAGGCGGCCGATCATCGAACCGATCTGCGGGATCGCCTTGTCGAGCCAGCCGGCGGCGCGCGCCTCGCGCACCTCGCCCTTGTCGGCCACGCGCAGCACGCACACGCTGAGCGGACGGTTGCGCACCCTCGAGGCCTGGGCCAGCCGCACCAGGTGCGAGGCGAACAGGTCGCGGGTGAAGAGACCCGTCGCAGGATCCATCAGCCCGGTGATCCGGGCCCGCTCCAGCGCCCTGCGAAGGCCGGTCTGCCGCCGGTAGCTGCGCGCCAGCTCGATCACCCGCCCGGCGGTCTCCACCTCGGGCGTCTCGGGCGAGGCGACGTCGGAAATCCCCCGATGATAGGCCTCCGAGGCGGTGATGTAGCTCTCGTGGCGCATGTAGAGCAGCGCCGGGGTATGGAACAGGCGGGTGTTGCGCCGCATCCCCGCGGCGATCGACAGCGCCTCGCTGGAATTGTCGCCGGCCCACAGCACGACGGCGTCGAACGGCCGCTCGTGCAGGTAGTCGAAGGCGGTGTAGGCGGTGAAGGCGCCCACGACCTCGGCGCCGTTGCGCACGAGAGCGTTGGACAGGGCCAGGAACTGCGGCGCGGGCTCGCCGATGGCCAGCACGCGGAAGGGGGTCGCCTCCGGCGCCGCCGGCTCCAGCATCCGGCCGCGCTCGGCGAAGGTCTCGACCCGCAGCTCGAACTCCTCCTCGGCGACCGCGGTGCGGACCAGGGTCTCGAGCCGCAGCACGGCCTGGGCCGGATGCAGGGGCGCGGCGATGGTCAGGTCGAAGCCGTCGGCCTCGAGCGACGGGTCCGGCTCGCCGATGGCCATTACCGGCACGCGGCGCGGATGGCACGCCGCCTTAAGCTTGCCGGGCAGGGCGCGCGCCTCCGATCCGCCGCTGGCCAGGTCGACGATCACCGCCTCGATCTGCAGGTCGCTGAGGGCGGCCAAGGCGGCGTAGGGGCCGCGGGCGGTGATGGTGCGCCAGCCGAGGCGGTCCAGCCCGTCGGCCAGGGGCCCGGCCAGGGCGTCGTCGCGTGCGACGATCAGGACACGCGCTTGGACGCCTGCGCTCATGCTTCGCCTTCCCCCACGTCCGCCCGACGGACGCCTGACTCGAACCGGCGCAGACTATACAGGCCGCCCCCTCCGCGACAGCGCCATGTCGCCGCGCACTTGCCTGACGGCGGGGCAGGGCGATTAGTTGGCCGCAAGACAACAGGGAGTGCTTCCAGGATGCGCCAGGGACCCTTGAGCGGGCTGAAGGTGGTTGAGTTCGCCGGCATCGGGCCGGGGCCGTTCTGCGGCATGCTGCTCTCGGACCTCGGCGCCGACGTCGTCCGAATCGATCGCAAGGGCCCGGCCGGCAGGGCCTCGCCGGCCAACGTCACTGCCCGCGGCCGCCGCTCGGTGGCGCTGGACCTGAAATCGCCCGCCGCCATAGAGGCTTGCCTGAAGCTGATGGAGCGGGCGGACGCCGCTTTCGAAGGCTTCCGTCCCGGCGTGATGGAGCGGCTGGGCCTGGGTCCCGACGTGGCGCTGAAGCGCAACCCCAAGCTAGTCTACGGCCGCATGACGGGATGGGGCCAGTACGGCCCGCTGGCCCACGCCGCCGGCCACGACATGAACTACATCGCCCTGACCGGGGCGCTGCACGCCATCGGCACGGATGACAAGCCCGTGCCGCCGCTGAACCTGGTCGGCGATTTCGGCGGCGGAGCGCTCTACCTGGCGTTCGGGCTGCTGGCCGGGGTGATCCACGCCCGCGCGACCGGCCAGGGCCAGGTCGTCGACTGCGCCATGACCGACGGCGCCGCTTCGCTGATGGCCATGTTCTATGGCTTCAAGGCCCAGGGGATGTGGAGCAACTCGCGGCGGGCCAACATGCTCGACGGCGGCGCCCACTTCTACGACACCTACCAGTGCCGGGACGGCAAGTGGGTGGCGATCGGCTCCATCGAGCCCCAGTTCTACGCCCTGCTTCTGGAGAAGACCGGGATCAACGACCCCGAATTCGCCAAGCAGATGGACCGCGGCGCCTGGCCGGCGCTGCGCGAGAAGCTGGCCCACGTTATCGCTCAGAAGACCCGCGACGAGTGGTGCGAACTGATGGAGGGCACGGACGTCTGCTTCGCCCCGGTGCTCGACCTCGACGAGGCGCCCAAGCACCCGCACAACGTGGCGCGACAGACCTTCGTGGAAGTGGAAGGGGTGGTGCAGCCGGCTCCGGCGCCGCGCTTCTCCGCAACCCCCGGCGCGATCCAGGGACCGCCACCGGCCAACGGCGACCACGACACCGAGGCGCTGTCCGACTGGGGCTTCGACGCAGCCGAGCTGGACGCGCTGCAGAAGGAAGGAGCGCTCGCCTGAGCGCTTCATGAACCCGGCGTCGTCTGAATGGCCGGTTCACGTTGGGTTCAGCGCGCCGGCCGCAATCTGCCCGTCAGGTAGGCCGTCGCGCTCTCCCGTCCCTCGAAGCGGCGGCCTGCTCGATGGCACGACACGCCCATCGACGGCGCGCAGTCCCCTCAAAAGGACGGCGCGCCGTTTCCTTTTGAAGATCAGGGTTTTCGGACCAGAAAGCTCAGCGCCCCGTCGACCTCTTCCTGGGCCAGCAGCTCCATCCCGGCCCCGGCTGCGAAATGGGGCACGTCGATCCGCGCCAGGGGATCGTCGGCCAGCAGCTGCACGCAGGCGCCCGGCGGCGCGGCCTCGAGGCTGCGGCGGAGTCTGAGGGTCGGGACCGGGCAACGGTGGCCGCGGGCGTCGACAACGATGTCCGGATCGGGCATGCCGGGGTCCATACGGCGCCCAGCGCCCGGCCCCAAGGGGCCTTTGCAGCCAAGCTCGAAGCTTGTGCGTTGACCACCCACCGCGAGGGGAAACAGCCACAGTCGGGGAGACCTCATGTCCGAGACCATCTTCGAGACGCGCGTGCCCGCGCGCCTGGATCGCCTGCCCTGGAGCCGCTTCCACTGGTTGGTGGTCTTCGCGCTCGGCGTGACCTGGATCCTGGATGGCCTGGAGGTGACCCTGGTCGGCTCGCTCTCGCCCGCCATTCGCGGTGAGGACGGGCTGGGGCTGACCGCCCAGCAGATCGGTCTGGCCGGCAGCGCCTACATCGCCGGCGCGGTTCTGGGCGCCGTGGTGTTCGGTCGGCTGACCGACCGTTTCGGCCGGCGCAAGCTGTTCACCATTACGGTGGCGGTCTACCTGATCGCGACCATCCTCACCGGCTTCTCCTGGGACTTCCACTCCTTCCTCGTGTTCCGGTTCTTCACCGGGGCCGGGATCGGCGGCGAGTACGGAGCGGTGAACTCGGCCATCGACGAGCTGATACCCGCCAGGCGTCGCGGGCAGGTGGCGCTGGCCATCAACGGCAGCTTCTGGGTCGGCGCGGCGTTGGGCGCCATGGCCTCGGTGGTGGTGCTGGATCCAGACCTGATCGACCCGGCCCTGGGCTGGCGGCTGGCTTTCGTGATCGGCGGGATGCTGGCCCTGATCATCATCTGGATCCGCCGGTTCATTCCCGAGAGCCCCCGCTGGCTGATGACACACGGACGGCCGGAGACCGCAGAAGCCATCGTCACCGGCATCGAGGAACGCGTTGTTCGCCGGCACGGGCCCCTGACGCCGGTCGACCACCTGCCACCCATCCGGCTGGAGCGGCGAGGGCACACCCCGTGGGGCCAGATCTTCCACGCCCTGTTCCGGCGACACCCGGAGCGGACCTTCCTGGGGGTCGTGCTGATGGCCACCCAGGCCTTCTGCTACAACGCGATCTTTTTCACCTATGCCCTTATCTTGACGGATTTTTACGGGATTCCGGACTCCAACGTCGGGTGGTTCATGCTGCCCTTCGCCCTGGGCAACTTCACCGGCCCTCTGCTGCTCTGGCGGCTATTCGACACCGTGGGGCGGCGCAAGATGATCAGCCTGACCTATGCGGTGGCCGGCCTCCTGCTTTGCCTGACCGGCTGGTTGTTCAGCCAGGGGATGTTGAGCGCGGTCGCCCAGACGAGCGCCTGGACCGTGATCTTCTTCTTCGCCTCGGCGGCGGCCAGCGCCGCCTACCTGACGGTGGGCGAACTCTTCCCATTGGAGATCCGGGCCATCACCATCTCGCTGTTCTACGCCTTCGGCACCCTGCTGGGCGGGGTGGCGGGGCCCTGGCTGTTCGGCTTCCTGATCGACTCCGGCGAGCGCTCGCAGATCCTGGTCGGATACCTGATCGGGGGCGGGTTGATGCTGTTGGCTGCAGTCGTGGAGTTGTGGCTGGGCGTCGCCGCCGAAGGTCGATCGCTGGAGGAGGTGTCGAGCCCGCTGTCGCAGGTGAAGTAGGCGCGCGCTCTAGACACGGTTAAGGCGGTATGCACGGATGCGCCGCCGCTACGCCGCCTTCTCGTCGCATTCTGCTCATTTTGGTACGGCACGGCCCTCGCTTTGGTCCAATTTGGGCTATGACCTGACGACAACCGCGAAGCTGCGCCTTGACTCCCGCCGAAGCCGAACCGACAGAGCCACGCCGCGCGCCGCGAAAACCGCGCCGGATCGGTAGGTTATGGCTGATAGTTGTCGCGGCGCTGGCGATCCTGGCGCTGGTCATGGCGATCGCCTACGGGGCCCGCCGGGACCTCGCCCGCAGCGCCCTGAGCGGCTGGCTGCAGGAGCGGGGGATCGCCGCGCAGATCGACATCGAGAGCTTCGGGCCCACGAGCGCGGTGGCGCGCATCCGCGCCGGCACGCCGGGTGATCCCGAGTTCACCGTCGAACGGGCGGAAATCAACTACGGCCTGCTCGGCCTTTGGTCCGGCGACCCGTTCGTCGAGATCCGTCGCGTCAGGCTGGTGCGGCCCATCCTGCGTGGGGCCTTTCGCGACGGGAAACTCACCTTCGGCGCGCTCGATGCGCTGATCGATGAGTTCCGGAAGCGACCGCCCAGGCCCGATGCGCGCCAGCCGCTGATCCTGGTCGAGGGCGGGCTGATCGGGCTCGACACCGAATACGGCCATGCGCGGCTGCGGGGGGACGCCCGCATCGAGGACAACAAGCTGATGGACCTGGAGGCCCGCCTCGCGCCGGTGGCGGCCAAGGCTGGTGGCGTGGAGCTGGCCGTACGTGGCGGCGAGATCAGCCTAAAGACCCAGGGCGACCGGGTGACGTTCTCGGTCGGAGCCATCGTCGGACAGGCCAAGGGCGAGGCGCTGGAGGCCGAGGAGAGCTTCCTCCGACTGACCGGAGAAGGACCTTATCCAGATCTCGAAAAACGTCGTGGAGACGGGGCATTGGCCCTGACTCTTACGGGCGGCGCGAGGCGACTGGAATGGGCTGGAACCGAGGTCGGCGGCGGCGAGTTCACAGCCCGTTTCAACGGCCGCGCATCCGGCTGGCTGGACGACCTGGCCATCGGCGGGCGCGGAACGCTCGAGGGGCGGGCGGAGACCGGCTCGGCAGCCGGCGCCAGCGTGCAGCGCGTCACCTTCGAGGCCGAGGCGCCGACGCTGAGCTGGACCCGCACCGGTCCCGACCGGCTGTCCGCCCAGGGCCGGCTGTCGGCGCGGATCGGCGAGATCGTGCAGGACGAGCTGCGCCTGCGCCAGGTAGCGGCGAACTTCCGTGGTTCCGCCGGCGGCGGGGT
>JAQVDF010000044.1 GCA_028698405.1 Phenylobacterium sp.
CGGGCATGGTGTGAAGATGGCGGCCGAGCAGTCGAAGGCGGACGCTCCGAGGCGGAAGTCCCGGCCGCGCGGGCCCAATGCGGTGCGCCGCCGGAGCACCCGCGACAAGCTGCTGAACGCCACTATCGAGTGCCTGCACGAGCTGGGCTACCACCGCACCAGCACGGTGATCGTCACCGAGCGCGCAGGCGTCAGCCGCGGCTCGCTGCTGCACCAGTTCCCGACCAAGGCCGACCTGATGGTCGCCACCGCCCAGCACATCGCCCGCCAGCGCGGCGAGGCCCACCTCGAGGGGCTCAAGGGCGTGCCGCTGGGCATCGAGCGGTTGGAGAAGCTGGTCGATATCCTCTGGGGCGAGGTGAATTCCCCCTCGGGCATCGCCCGCATCGAGATCATGCTGGCTTCGCGCAGCGAGCGAGAACTGGCCGCCAAGTACGCGCCGGTGGTCGACGACCAGGCCGAGGCGCACCGCCGTCTGATCTGGAGCCTGGCCAAGGCGCTCGGCGTGAAGAACCGTGCGCCCATCGACGCCATGGTGCAGCTCTATGCCGCCGCCATCCGTGGCCTCGCCATCGACGCCCTGTTCCCCGAGAACCGCGCGCAGGTGCAGGCGGCGGTGGAACTGCTGAAGCAGGCGCTGGTCGACATCATCCGCCGCGAGGTCGCCGAGGCGCGCCGCGCCGGAATGAGGGTGGTGGAGGAGTAGGTCCCTCCCCGCCTCGGCCATTCCCGAAAAACAAAAGCCGGGCCCGCGAGGGCCCGGCAGGTGGAGGGGGAGCGGGCCGAACTGCGGCCCGCCCGTCTTCTTCCTAGAAGCGGTAGTGGATTTCGGCCCCGAAGGTCCGCGGGAAGTTGAGGATCACCGTCCGCCGCGGGCCGACCGCCGACGGCGGGGTCGCCGTCGAGCTCTGGTAGGCCACTTCGTCGAAGGCGTTCTTCACGAAGGCGATGAAGGTGTAGCGATCCTCGGCGTCCTTCCACAGCAGCCGGAAGTCCGCGATTTCGTTCTGCGGCGATTCATAGATCGGGTTCTCGAAGATCGTGGACTGCTGGTCGCCGGTCCAGGTGTAGTTGGCGTTGAAGGTCAGCGAACCGGCGTCGAAGTCCCAGGTGTAGTTGCCGCCCAGGGTGAACTTGTGTTCGGGCGACAGCGGCAGGCGGTTGCCCACCAGCGTCTGGGGCTGGCTGCCGTTGGCGAGCGGCGCGCCGGTCGGACGCGCCCCCGGAGCGACGGCGAACGGGTCGGCCTGATCCACGAAGCAGCAGCCGTTGGCCACCTCGGCGTCGAGGTAGGCGTAGTTGCCGAACAGCTGCAGGTTGCGGACCGGCGACCACTGGCCTTCCAGCTCGAAGCCGCGGACCTCGGCGTCGAGGTTCAGGAACCGGGTGCCGGTGATGGTGCCGAGCGGCACGGTCAGCGGCGCCTGGAAGCCCTGGTAGTCGGAGTAGAAGATCGCCGCGTTGAGCTGCAGCATGCCGCCGAAGGTCTTCTTGGCGCCGAGCTCGAAGCTGTCGACGTACTCCGGATCGACGATCGGGTCGGGGGTCAGGCCGTTCGAGCCCAGCCAGCCGCCCGACTTGTAGCCGCGGCTGTAGCGCGCATAGACGTTGGTGGAGCTGTCAGGCTGCCACTGCACGCCGAGCGTGCCGGTCCAGGCGTCCCAGTCGCCCGACAGGTCGCGGCGCAGGCCGCCGGTCGGGTTGGCGTACAGGTCGGAGGTCAGCGGGTTGGCCGCGCAGGAGGCGACGGTGAAGCCGCCGCAGACCTGCTGGGTCGTCAGGTCGATCGCCAGGCCCTGAGCGACCTGCAACGGCACGCCCGCGCCGACTATGCCGGTCAGCAGGGCCGCCGCCGGCAGACGCGCCACATAGCGGGCGATGTCGTAGCCGTCCTTCTCGTCGTAAGTGTAGCGAAGGCCCGCGGTCAGAGTCCAATCGGGCGCGAACTCCCAATCGATCTGGCCGAACGCGGCGTAAGACTTGGTCTCCAGGTGGCCGTCCACATAGAGGAAGGCGCCGCGGGGGTTTTCCGGCACCGGCGTGCCGGCCAGGCTGATCGGGGCGAACATGCCCGGGTCGCCGACCACGCGGATGCCCTGAGGCTGATCGTACTCCTGGTAGTACTGGTACAGGCCGACGATCCAGTTCAGCGGCCCGTCGCTGTTGGACGACAGGTTGATCTCGTTCGAGAACCAGCTCTGACGCTCTTCATAGAAGGTGCGCGCGTCGGTGGAGACGTTGGTCGCGGTGAAGGCGGTCAGCGGGCCGGGACCGTCGAGGTCGGGCAGGTTGATGTTCTGCGGCCCCGCCCGGTTCGTGTAGTCGGAGTCCGACGAGGTGTTGTAGTCGTACTGTTGATAGCCGCCGAGGTACTTCAGCGTCGCCCAGCCGAGGTCGTGGGTGATGTCGAGGTGCACCCGCTGGTGGGTGTCGAGCGAGCCGTAGGCGCCCCAGTTGACGTCGATCGTGTAGGGGTCGTTGACCGCCGGGTTCGCGCCAGTGAAGCCGAACGCCGTGTTGTAGTACAGCGCCGAGGTGCCGACGCCCACGAGCGAGGTGGTGTCGTGCGGCGTGATGATCGAGTTCAGCGTGTTGCCGACGCCGTAGCTGTCGTCCCAGTCGAACTTCGAATAGCGGAGCCGGGCGACGGTGTTTTCGCCGAGGTCGGCCTCGATCTGCGCCTCGATCACGTAGCGGGCGAGTTCGGCGGTGTCGCGGGCCGGGCCGATGTTCTCGACGAAGCCCTGGTTGCGCCGCTCGAACGAGCCGCCCAGCAGGAAGCGCAGGTTGTCGGCGATGGGGCCGCGCACCAGGGCGTCGAGCCGGTAGCTCTCGTAGTTGCCGACCAGGGCGCGCACTTCGCCCTGGAAGTCCTCGGTCGGCCGCTTGGCGATGACGTTCATCGTGCCGCCGATGGAGTTGCGGCCGTACAGGGTGCCCTGCGGGCCGCGCAGGACTTCCGTCCGCTCGACGAACAGCGGCGGCGTCGAGGCGTCGGCCATCGAGTTGGAGAAGATGCCGTCGGAGTAGAGGGCCACCGACGGGTCGGTGCCGATCGAGTTGGTCAGACGGCCGAAGCCACGGATCGAGAGGCGGTCGTTGTTGGTGTAGCTGAGGCTGGGCGTCATCCGCGCCAGATCCTCGACGGTGTTCACACCCAGGACTTCACGGCGCTCGCTGGTGTAGGCGGTAACCGCCACCGGCACGTCCTGAAGGCTCTGCTCGCGCTTCTCGGCGGTGACGACGATTTCTTCCAGCATGGCGCCGCCGGAGTCCTGGGCGATCGCAGGCGTCGCGCCAAGGACGGCGCAGGAAGCGCCCAGCATAAGAAGGCCGCGCAGCGGCAGGCGTGTGGACATAAATCCCTCCCATGACTCGGCCTGATGGCCTTTTTGGTTGGGCCGGAGCTTGTGAGAGCCGAACGCCGTTCGAATAGGGCTATTTCGCAACAGCGGCAGCAGGAAGCGCAGAGTTCGCGCCCCAGGCGAAAATCGCTTTCAGACCCTCCAGGGCTGTGTTTACGGCGCTGCGCTGCGGCGCCTCGCCCTGCCCCCCGCGCGAGAAGCCGACGGCGGCGATGCCCCGGCCCCAGGCCCAGATCGCCATGGCCACCTGCTCGGCCACTTCCGGCGTCGGACGTCGGGTCGAGGCCACGTGGATGGAATCGGCGATGATCCGGAAGGCGCGGTCTTCGGCCTCGATCACCTCGGGCGTGCGGCCCAGGTCCACCGACTCGAACATCAGCCGGTAAAGCGCCGGCCGCTCGCACAGGAAGGCGATGTAGGCGTAGCCGGTGGCGTGCAGCCCGGTCTGGTCCTCGGTCCGCTCCTCCAGCGCCCGGCGCATGCGGGCGACCAGTTCTTCGAAGCCCTCGACCGCCAGGCCCGCCAGCAGGGAATGCTTGGAATCGTAGTGGTGGTAGATGGTGCCCAGGGCCACGCCTGCGCGGAGCGAGATGGCTCGCAGGCTGAGCGCGTCCTTGCCCTGTTCTTCCAGGATCTGCCGGGCCGCGCGCAAGAGTTGGGTACGGACGTTGCCTACGTGGTAGCACCGCTGCGGATGTTGCCGGACGTGCGGCTGTGCACTCATGGAACTGCCTCTCCTCAAGAGAGTCAGCTTCAGTGAACAATGATAAGTTGGCAATAGCCCTCTCGCCGCCTCGTCCAGCGCCCGCCGGGCTGCAACTGCGCCGCGCAGTTCATCACCCGTTAGGGACGAAACTTCACGGAGCTTCAGAACTCCCCGTTCATCCTGGCAGCCTCCGAGTAGAGCGGACGAGGCCAGCCGAAGCATGTCGACGCCAGGTCTGCAGCAAGGACTGCGGCTCAGCCGACCGTTGGGCTATCCGGGGCAGATCGTCGCCCTGGCGACGGTCGCGGCCGCCCTGCCGCTGGCGCTGCTCGCGCCGGTCGGCGACGGGGTGACGCTGACCGTAGCCGCGATCGGCGCCGGCCTGGCGCTCGCGGCCCTGGCGCTTCGGCTGCGTCCGGTGGACGCCGCCGCCCGGATGCTGCGCGAACTCAGCCGCGCCGGTCAGGCTGCGGCCGAGGCCGACGCCGGATTGGGCGGCGCCAATCAGATGCTGTCGGATGTGCGCCAGATCGCCTCCACGCTCGATTCCCTGCGCCACCGCCTCTCCAATCGCCACCCGTTGACCGAGCTGCAGACCCGCGAGCCGCTTCTGGTCGGGCTGCAGGACCACCTGGACAAGGCCGCCTCGCCGGTCGTCCTCGGGGCCATCCGGTTCGGCGACTACGACCGCCTGGCCGCGTTCGACCAGACCGCCGCCGACCGCGCGCTGAAGGCCTTTGCCGGCCGGCTGCAGGAGGCGGTGGGCCGCCAGCGCCCGCTGGCTCAGGTGGACCGCGACTGCTTCGCCATCTGGTTCCGCGAGGAGCTGGGGCCGGAGACCGCCGCCGCCGAGCTGCAGGCCATCGCCTATGTGCTCTCGCAGGAAATCCAGCCGGAGGACCTGAAGATCTCGCCCGATGTCGGGGTCGGCGCGGCCATCTTCCCGGACGACGCCGCCGACGCCCAGACGCTGCTGACCCGCGCCTACGCCGCCCTGCCCAAGGCGGGACAGGCGGCGGGAGGCCTGAGCTTCTTCTCGCCCCGCACGTCCAGCGAGGCGCGCGAGCGCTACGCCCTGGAGCAGGACCTGCGCACCGCGGTCAGCGGCGATCAGCTTCTCCTGCACTTCCAGCCGGTGGTGGACCTCGACGCCCGCCGCTGCATCGGAGCCGAGGCGCTGCTGCGCTGGCGACACCCCGAGCGCGGCCTGGTCTCGCCGGGCGAGTTCATGCCGGTGCTCGAACAGTCCGGGATGATGGACGAGGTCGGCCTGTGGGTGCTGAACGCCGCCTGCCGCGAGGCCCGCGCCTGGGAAGCCGCCGGCCTGACCCACCTGAAGGTGGCTGTGAACATCTCGGCCGTGCAGTTCCAGAACCCGGGGCTGAACACCATCATCCTGCGCACCCTCGAACGGCACGGCCTGTCGCCCTGCGCGCTGGAGCTCGAGCTGACCGAGACGGCCGCCATGGCCGACGTGGAACGTACCCGGCGGATGTTCGGCGAGCTGCGCGAGCTCGGCGTCAGCGTCGCCATCGACGACTTCGGCGCGGGCTACTCGAGCCTGAGCTCGCTGCAGAACCTGCCCTTCTCCAAACTGAAGATCGACCGCGAGTTCGTCGCCCGCGTCGACGAGCGGCGCGAGGGCCGGGCGATCTGCACCGCGCTGATCGAGCTGGCGCTGGGCCTCGACATCGAGGTGCTGGCCGAGGGGGCGGAGACGTTGACCGAGGTGCAGACCCTGCGCGGGCTGGGCTGCTCGCTGTTCCAGGGCTTCTACTTCGCCCGGCCGCTGCCGGGCCCGGACTTCGTGCGCACGGTCAACGACCCGGCCTGGCTGGAGGGGCTGACTCCCGCGCCGAAGCGCCGCGCCGCCGAGAGGGCCGCCCGATGAGGCGGCTCGCCGCGACGCTCGGCCTCGTCGCTCTGACGCTGGCGGCCTGCGCCCAGACGCCGAAGGGCTCGCCGGTCGCCAAGTCGCCGCCGCCCGCCGCCCCACTCGAGGGGACCCGCCAGGCCATCGACCTGATGAATCAGGGGCGTATCGCCGAGGCGCGGCCGGTGCTGGCCGCTCTCCTGGAGAAGGATCCGAACGACAAGGTCGCCCGCCGGTTGATGCAGCAGCTCGACGCCGACCCCAAGACGCTGCTGCCCGGCAAGCCCAAAGCCTACACCGTGGGGCCTGGCGAGACTCTGTCGATGCTGGCCGGCCGCTTCCTGGGCGACCCGCTGCTGTTCTATGCGCTGGCCCGCTACAACGGCTTCGCCGCTCCGCTGCACGTGCAGCCCGGTCACGTGATCCAGATTCCGCGCGCCCCCAAGCCGGCGCAGGCGACCGCCAAGCCCAAGCCGCCTGCCCCCACCGCCCGCGCCACGGCGCCGTCGGCGCCGGCGAAGGATCCGGCGCGCGCCGCCAAGCTGCGCGCCGCCGGCCTCGACGAGCTCAACCGCGGCGCTCCGGCAAAGGCGCTATCGCTGCTGCAGCAGGCGCTGGCGGCCGACCCCGGCAACGCCGCCATCGAGCGCGACCTGGCCCGCGCCAAGCGCATCCACGCAAGCGTCGCCCGCTGAGCCGCGGCGCCTACGAAATCATCAATTGATCAAAGGCTTCCCTTAACACTCGGCGGCTAGTCTTTCGGCTTCGCCGCACCCGCGCGCGGCTGCTTGCCGGAGAGAACCCAGCCTTGCCTGAACGCGTCGGACGCTACGAGATCCGTGAACGCATCGGCCAGGGCGCCATGGCCGAGGTGTTCCGCGCCTTCGACCCCGAGATCGGCCGGGACCTCGCCGTGAAGGTCCTGAAGGGCGAGTTCCGCGAAAACGCCCAGTACGCCGCCCGCTTCCTGCGCGAAGCCAAGGCCGCGGGGGCGCTGTCGCACCCCAACATCGTGACAATCTACGACGTCGGCCAGGACGGCGGCTATCCCTACATCGCCATGGAGCTGCTGGAGGGCGAACCGCTCGATGCGGTGCTGGAGCGCTACGGGCGCCTGCCTGCCGACGACGTGCTCTCTATCGGTCTGCAGCTCGTCGACGCGCTGAGCTATGCCCACGGCCTCGGCGTGGTTCACCGGGACATCAAGCCCTCCAACATCGTGCTCGCCCCCGATGGGCGCGGCGTGAAGATCCTCGACTTCGGCATCGCCCGGGTGGCCGAGGCCCACGTCGACGAGGCCGAGACGCTGCGCACCCAGGCCGGCCAGGTGCTGGGCACGCCGCGCTACATGAGCCCCGAGCAGGCGCTCGGTCAGGAAATCGACGGCCGCTCCGACCTGTTCTCCACCGGGACGGTGCTCTACGAGCTGCTGACCGGCCGGCGCGCGTTCGACGGTTCCAGCGCCGCCACGCTGGCCCTGCAGATCACCCAGCAGGACCCGCCCCCGATCGCCGACTTCGCGCCGGACGCGCCGCGCGGTCTGCAGTTCATCATTGGCAAGCTGATGGCCAAGCGGCCGGACCGCCGGTTCGCCGACGGCGCCCAGGCGGCCGAAGCCTTCCGCCGCGAGCAGGGCGCGCTGGCCGCCGCCCGTGGCGAGGCGCGCGCGACGAAGCGGCGGCTGCCGCTGCAGGTGCGGCTGAGCGTGCTGATGGCCGTCATCACTGGCGCGGTGCTGCTGGCCGGCTCGACGCTGGTCGTGCAGCGCCAGTACCAGGCCATGGAGCAGATGGCGCTGACCTCGGGGACGGCGGTGGCCGCCTTCGTGGCCAGCAACGTCGCCCTGCAGGCGGCGGACAACGCCAGCCTGCCGCCGGCCGAGCGCGACTGGCTGCCGGTCGAGGCCTTCGTGAAGTCGGCGGTCGCCGATCCCAACATCAAGCGTCTCTCGGTGGTCGACGCCGAGGGCGTGGTGCGCGCCTCCAGCGATCCGGCCCTGCTGGGGCGGCCGCATCAGGGCGTCGGCGCCGAGCCCGTGCTGCAGAGCCGCGACGGGACCACCGTCACCCTGGCCGGCGCCGAGGGCGCGCAGGACCTGCGTTTCGTGAGGCCGATCACCTACGCGGGCCGCGACTTCGGTCTGGTGGACGTGCGGCTCAGCAAGGCGGACCTCGACGCGGCGGCTCGGCTGTCGCGGATGCTGCTGCTGGCGCTGGGGCTGATCATCGTCGGCACGGTGATCGGGACTAGCTACGCCGTGGTGCGCGCCCTGGCGCGGCCCGTCCAGCGGTTGAAGGGGGCTCTCGATCGCGCCGCCGACGGCGATTTCGACTTCCGCCTCTCGCACAATCGCTCGGACGAGTTCGGCGAGCTGTTCGATTCCTTCAACCGGCTGGCCGCGACCGTCGAAGCCCGCCTGGAACCGGCCGCCCAGGCGCGCGCCGCCGAGCTCGAGGCGGCGGTGGCCGAGGACCGCACGGTGATGATGGTGAAGGCATGAGTCCGGTCACCCTGCGCCTGTTCCACGAATCCGACCCCTTCCGGCAGCTCGAGGCGCGCACGCTGTCGGGCGGCGAGCTGGTGGTCGGCCGCGACGAGAGCGCCTGTTGGGTGCTGGACGATCCCGAACGGTCCCTCTCCCGACGCCACTGCATCCTGAGCCTCGGCGACCAGGGGCTGATGCTGCGCGACGTCAGCGCCAACGGCACCTTTCTCGGCCGCGCCCGGCTGCGCGCGCCGGCCGACATCCCAACCCCGATCTCGCCCGGCGAGACTTTGAGGCTCGGGCCTTACCTGATCGTCGTCGACGCCGAGACGCCCGACGCCGGCGCCCGCCCTGGCGAGAGCGCCTACGACGCCCCCTTCGCCCACCCGCTGCTGCGGCCGGTGGCGGTGGACGATGCGGCCCTGGG
>JAQVDF010000045.1 GCA_028698405.1 Phenylobacterium sp.
TCAGGCGAAGGCCCTCGGGCCGGTCGCTCACCCGCACGTCGACCCGGCCCGCCTCGGTGAACTTCACCGCATTGGACACCAGATTGTAGAGGATCTGCCACACGCGGGTCGCGTCTCCGCGGTAGACGCCGCGGGCCGCCGGCTCCACCGTCAGGCGGAAGTCCAGGCCCTTGCGTTCGGCGAGCGCGGTGAAGCCGGCGTAGGCGCCGCGGGCGACCTGCTCGATGTCGAATTCGGTCAGCTCGAGCTCCAGCTTGCCCGCCTCGATCTTCGACAGGTCGAGGACGTCGTTGAGCAGCACGAGCAGGGTTTCCCCGGACTCCCGCAACACGGTCAGCCGCTCGCGCTGGGCGGGCGAGAGCTCGTCGGCGGCTATCGCCTGGGCCATGCCGAGCACGCCGTTCAGCGGCGTACGGATCTCGTGGCTGATGGTCGCCAGGAAGACGCTCTTGGCCTTATTGGCCTGCTCGGCCTCCTCCTTGGCGCGCAGCATCGCGGCCTCGGCCTGCTTGCGCGCGGTGATGTTCTGGATCGCGCCGATCATGCGGATCGGCCGGCCGCGTTCGTCCTTGACCAGCTTGACCGAGGAGGTGGCCCACACCTCCTTTCCGTCGCACCGTGCGACCCGGTATTCGGGACGATAGGGACGGTCCTCCTCCAGCGCCCGCGTCCACTCGGCGACGATCCGCTCGCGGTCGTCCGGGTGGATGGTGATGTTGGTGTCCCGCATGAACTCTTCAGTATGCACGTCCCAGTCGAAGAAGGCCTCTGCGGCGCCGGCGACGTTCAGCGTCCAGGTCCGGTAGTCGATCTCCCAGACGTGCATGTCGGCCGCCTCGAGGGCGAGCTGCAGCCGCTGCTCGGACAGCTCCTTGCGCTCCAGCGCCTCGACCATGTGGGTGATGTCGACCGCCGCCGAGATCAGGCCGCCGATCCGGCCGTCTTCCTCGTACCAGGGGGACAGTTCGGTCTGCAGCCAGTCGACCCCGCCGTCGGGACGCGGCGAGCGGACCTTGTCGTAGGTCTGAGCCTCGCCGGCCAGGCAGCGGTCGTAGGCGGCGCGGAAGCGCTCGAAGTAGTCGGGGGCGATGTCGTAGACGGACCGGCCGATCACCTCGTCGCGAGCCAGGCCCGTCTCGGCCAGCCAGCGCGGGCTGACCGCCAGAACCCGCATCTCCCGGTCGGTCACCATCAGGGCGATGGGCACGGCGGCCACCAGGGCGTCGAACGCCCGCTGCCCGCCGAACGCGGCGATCGCCACCGAAGCCCCGGCGCCCTCGAAGTCCGCCATGCCGCCCGCTCCCCCCGTTGCAAGGCAAGCGATGAGACTCCCATAGGCGTTAACATTCAGAACACCGGTCTGCGACTGCGCGTCGCAGCGGGGATTCCCACCGCTCATCCAGGAGGCGGCAGGCCTTACCTGTCACCTCCCGGGACAGTGCGACGCGGTGACGGGACGAGGCGCCTACCGCGGTTCGGGGTAGCGGATACGAGGTCCGAGGGACTGCATTACGGCGCGCGCGTCGAAGGCGCGCGGGTCGCCCTCGGGCTTGGCGCCGCGGTGCATCACGATCTCGGCGGTGGCCTCGTACTTGTCGATGGTCCGCACGTCGTAGCGGTCGGCCCAGAAGGGGTCGCCCCAGACCGGGTCCCAGGTCCGCCAGCCGGACCGGCCGTAGTAGCGCCAGTGCGGACGCCAGGCGTAATAGCCCGGGCCCCACCAGGGCCGGTAAAAGGGATCGGGTTCGACGTAGGTGCGCGTCTGCCGGTCGGTCGCGCGGTCGACGATCTCGAACCAGTCGTAGCCCTGCTGCACGGTCAGCTCGGCGGCCCGGTAGAGCAGATAGCCCTCCACCGTCTCGCGCGAGGTCAGGCTGTTGCCGGCGAAGGTCACCCGGAAGCGGTCGGGCTCCAGCCGCATTTCCGAGAACCCGCCCGACACCGCCTGGCCGGGGATGTTGGGCTGGTAGGGGGTTGCCGTTGTGCAGGCCGCCAGGGAGGCGCCGAGCGCCAGGACGGCGGCGAGGGCGGCCGACTTGCTTTTCATGAACTTCTCTTCGGTCTCCGGACGTCCCTCGAGATGGGATATCGCCTAAAAAATGCCCGGAAGGAACAGGGGTTGCGCGAACAGACCCCTACCGGCGGGGCGGCGAGCGGGCCCGAACGGCGGCTTCAGATCAGCTATCCTTAGAAAAGCTGGGCCTTGGCGCCGTTTTCCTCGCCTTGCCGCCTTTCAGAAGTTCTGCGATGCGCGGCGCCGACCATGGACCCGGATTTCCTGCTCTTCGCCGCGGTTGGCTTCGCCGCGCAGCTCGTCGATGGCGCCCTGGGCATGGCCTACGGGGTGGTTTCCTCGACCGTGCTGCTGGCGGTCGGGGTTACTCCGGCCAACGCCTCGGCCAGCGTGCACGCCGCGAAGGTGTTCACCGGCGCGGCCTCCGCCGCCTCGCACGTCGGCTTCAAGAACATCGACTGGCGGCTGCTGGCGCTGCTGTCGGTCGGCGGGGTCCTCGGCGGCATCGTCGGGACCTACCTGCTGACTTCGATCCGCGGCGAGGTCATCAAGCCGTTCGTCGTCGCCTGGCTGTCGCTGATGGGGCTGGTGATCCTCTACCGCGCCTGGAAGGGCGTGCGGCCCAAGGCCTTCTCCTGGAAGTCGCCGATGCCGCTGGGCCTGGCCGGCGGCTTCTTCGACGCGGTGGGCGGCGGCGGCTGGGGCCCGGTGGTCACCGGCACCCTGCTGGGCTCGGGCGCCGACCCGCGCAAGGCGATCGGCACCACCAACACCGCCGAGCTGTTCGTGGCCTGCGCCATTTCGGCGGCCTTCCTCACCGCGCTGGTCAGCGGCCACTGGGAGACCACCGGACTGCGCGACCACCTGTGGTCGGTGCTGGGCCTGATCGGCGGGGGCATCGTCGCCGCGCCCGTGGCCGGCTGGATGACCCGCGTGCTGCCGATCCGCCTGCTGACCTGGGTCGTCGGGATCGTGGTGACGGGCCTGGCCGTCTGGCAGGCCTGTCAACTGCTGGGCTAGCCGCACCGCGTCGGCCCCGCCGCGAAGCGCCGGGGAGACAGCGAGACCCTCAGAGCCCTAGCGCCACCCACGCCGCCCTGCCGAGCGCGCCGAACAGCAGGACTGCGGCCGCCAGGGACTGGATCAGGAAGCCCGCCTCGCGCTTCTGCGGATCGGCCACGTACCCGAGGGCGTAGACGATGCGGCCGACAATCCACACGAGCCCCACCCCCGCGGCGATCCGCTGATCCCAGTAGAGGGCGAACAGCCACAGGGACGGCAGGAAGATCGGCAGCCATTCCAGGGTGTTGCCCTGCACGCGCAGGTGCCGCTCGAGCACGGGGTCGCCGGTCATCGCCGGGGCGGCGATGCCGCTCGTGCGGCGCGCGCCGGCCACCCGAAGGCCCATCCAGACGTAAACGAGCAGCGCCAGCAGCGTGACGATCGAAACCAGATGCAGGTCGTCCATTTGCCCCCTCCCAAAGGTGCCTTGAGGCGGAGGTTGGCACGGACCGGCCTGCACGAAAATGCGCGACCGCGTTCAGCAGTCATGCATCCGTGCAGAACCTGGCCGGATCAGCCCTGGAAGTGTTCGCCGTCGGGCGTTGCGACCGGCGCGCCGGCGCGGCGGTCGCGGTTGACCTTCACCCGCAGCCGCAGGGCGTTGAGCTTGATGAAGCCGGTGGCGTCGCGGTGGTCGTAGGCGACCGCGCCCTCCTCGAAGGTCACCAGCTCCTGGTCGTAGAGCGAGTAGGGGCTGGTGCGGCCGACCACGGTCACATTGCCCTTGTAGAGCTTGACCCGCACCTGGCCGGTGACGAAGGCCTGCGACTGGTCGATGGCGGCCTGCAGCATCTCGCGCTCGGGCGAGAACCAGAAGCCGTTGTAGATCAGCGAGGCGTACTTCGGCATCAGCTCGTCCTTCAGGTGCGCCGCGCCACGGTCGAGGGTGATCGACTCCATGCCGCGGTGGGCCGCCAGGAGGATGGTCCCGCCCGGGGTCTCGTAGACCCCGCGCGACTTCATGCCGACAAAGCGGTTTTCGACGAGGTCCAGGCGGCCGATGCCGTTGTCGTGGCCGAGCTGGTTCAGCCGCGCCAGCAGAGTGGCGGGCGACAGCCTCTCTCCGTCGATGGCGACGGGGTCACCCTTCTCGAAGTCGATGGTGATCACCGTCGGCTTGTCGGGCGCCGCCTCGGGCGAGATGGTCCGCATGTGGACGTATTCCGGCGGCTCGACCGCGGGGTCCTCCAGCACCTTCCCTTCCGAGGACGAGTGCAGCAGGTTGGCGTCGACGCTGAACGGCGCCTCGCCGCGCTTGTCCTTGGCGATCGGGATCTGGTTCTTCTCGGCGTAGTCGAGCATCGCCTCGCGGCTCTTGAACTTCCACTCGCGCCAGGGTGCGATCACCCGGATGTTCGGCTCCAGCGCGTAGTAGGCGAGCTCGAAGCGGACCTGGTCGTTCCCCTTGCCGGTGGCGCCGTGGCAGACCGCGTCGGCCCCCACCTGGCGGGCGATCTCGATCTGCTTCTTGGAGATCAGCGGCCGGGCGATGGAGGTGCCGAGCAGGTACTGGCCCTCGTAGACGGTATTGGCCCGGAACATCGGGAAGACGTAGTCGCGAACGAACTCCTCGCGCAGGTCCTCGATGAAGATGTTCTCGGGCTTGATGCCCAGCATCAGCGCCTTCTCGCGGGCGGGCGACAGCTCCTCGCCCTGCCCGAGGTCGGCGGTGAAGGTGACCACCTCGGCGCCGTATTCCTCCTGCAGCCACTTCAGGATGATCGAGGTGTCGAGGCCGCCGGAATAGGCGAGGACGACTTTCTTGATCGGCTGGTCGGCCATGGCGGGAAGCCCTCTTTAGCGCGCGCGAGGAAAGCGAAGGTGGCGCGCGTGTAGGGCCAAGGGGCGCGGGGGGCAACCCCGGTCAGCGGCAGTCGGACGATTCCGGCCTCGCGAAACGGAGGATCGGCTCCGTTCCCCCGAAACCGCTGGGAGAATCGGATCCCCGGTCAGCGGCCGGCGGACTCGCCCTCGCCGAGCTCGCGCGCCTCTTCCGGCAGCATCACCGGCACGCCGTCGCGGATCGGATAGGCGAGCCGCGCGCTGCGGCTGATCAGCTCGCCGCGGATGCGGTCGTATTCCAGCGGCCCGTGGGTGACGGGACAGACGAGGACCTCCAGCAGGCGGGGGTCGACCTCGGGGTCGGTCTGGCTCATGCGCCGGTCCTATTGCATCGAGTGCGGCTCGTCATCCCCGTCTTCCAGGGCGTCGATCTCGAGCAGGGCCGTGAGCACCTGATAGCGTTCCTGCAGGCCTGCGGCTTCCAGCAGCGCCTGCTTCTCGGAGACGTCGAACGGCAGGCCCATGGCGAGGCTGTTGACCAGGGCCTCAAGCGGCGCGCTGGTGGCGGTCTCCAGGTCCACATCCAGGTCGCGGTGGTTGAGGTAGCGCTTTAGCGCCTTGGCGAACCGCCGCCGCTCGGCCGCGTCGCCCCCGTCCTGCGGGGTCACCAGGTCGGTCTCGAAGCGGTCGTACGCGGCCCGCACCTGGCGATACGGCGTGCCGGCGCTGAGCTCCTCGTCCAGCTCGAAGCGGCAGACGCCGGTCAGGGTGATGAGGTAGCGCCCGTCGGAGGTCTCGGCGTAGCTGGTCACCCGCCCGGCGCAGCCGATCGGGGCGAGGCTGGGGCGGGCCCGCTCGCCGCCGGGCCTCGTCTGGATCATGCCGATGATCCGGTAGCCGGCCATCACGTCGTCGACCATGTTGAGGTAGCGCGGCTCGAAGATCTGCAGCGGCAGGTCCCCGCGCGGCAGCAGAAGCGCCCCGTCCAGCGGGAAGACCGGAATCACCTGCGGCAGGTCACTGATCCGTCGGTAACCCCCGGCCATGGCGGGCTCCTTCTGTCGCGGCTCATGAGAACAGGATGGAGGAGAGGCGCCGACGGCCCTGCTTGGCGACGTCGGAAGCGGGCCCCGCCGCCTCGAAAACCGTAAGCAGCTGCTTGCGGGCGGCCTGGTCGTTCCACTCGCGGTCCTGCTCGACGATCTTCAGGAGATGGTCGGCCGCCTCGGCGAAATTACCGCGGGCGGCAAGCGCCTTGGCGAGTTCGAGGCGAGCCTCGTGGTCGGCCGGATTCTGGGCCAGCCGCTGCTGGAAGCCGGCGGTGTCGGAATCCCCCGCCTCGGCCGCCAGCGCCAGCGCCGCCTTCACGCCGTCGAGGTCGGCGTCCTTGGCGCCCTCGGGCGCCATCTGCAGCACCTCGCGCGCCCGCTCGGCGTCGCCGTTCTGCAGGTAGAGGCGGGCGAGGCCGGCGATGGCCTTCAGGTTCTCCGGATCGGCCCTGAGCACCTGGGCGAAGGCCTGAGCCGCGCCGCCCACGTCGCCGAGCTCCAGCGACTCCTGGGCCATGGCCAGCAGCTCGGCCACCTCGTCGCCGGCGTCGCCGCCGCCGGCGGCCGCCGCCAACCGATCGACGAACTGCTTCACCTGGCTGTCGGGCAGGGCGCCCATGAAGCCGTCCACCGGCCGGCCGCCGACGAAGGCGAACACCGCGGGGATCGACTGCACGCGCAGCTGGCCGGCGTAGGCCGGGTTCTTGTCGACGTCGATCTTGACCAGCTTGACCTTGCCCTTGGTCGCCAGCACCGCCTTTTCCAGCGCCGGACCGAGCTGGCGGCAGGGGCCGCACCAGGTGGCCCAGAAGTCGACGATGACGGGGGTGGTGCGCGAGGCATCCAGGACGTCCTGGGCGAAGCTGGCGTCGGTGCCGTCCTTGATCGCGTCGCTGGCAGGCGCGCCTGCGGTCTCGCCGATGAGTGTCATAGCCCTCGTCCCGTTCGGTTCTGGCTGGAAACGTTCCTGCGACAAGATGGTCGCATGTGGGCGCCGCTTCAACGGAGGGGCGGCGCCTCGATCACCCGCATGGCCTCAAAATCGACCACCAGCGGCTCGCGGCCGAGGGCGCCGAGGAAGCTGCGGAAGCCCGCCTGCGACACGGTCGTGGTGGCGGTGTTCTCCAGAGGGTGGAAGTTGACGAGCTCGGCTTCGGCCAGCGTCCGGTCGAGCACGAAGGTCACCTTCTGCTGCGGATCGTTGATCAGCGCGAAGGCCGTGACCGAACCGCCGCGCACGCCGAGCGCCTCGATCAGCAGTTCCTCCTTGCCGAACGACAGACGGGCCGAACCGATGACCGTATGCAGCCGCTTCAGGTCGATCCGGGTGCGGTCGGCCGCCGAGATCAGCCACAGGCGGCCCTTGGCGTCCTTCAGGAACAGGTTCTTGGTGTGGGCGCCCGGAATTTTCGCCTTCACCTCTTCGCCCTCGCCGACCCGGAAGACGGCCGGATGCTCGGTCGTGCGGTGGTCGATCCCGTGGGCGTCGAAGAAGGCGAACAGGTCGGCTCGGCTGGTCATGCCGCGCTTGATAGCCGAAACTGGACGAGGCGCAGCGCCTCTCGTTAAGACGCCTCATGGAACTCGAGATCTATCCCACCGTCGACCGTCCGCCCGAGATCGTTCCCGGCCGCCCGCAGCGCGCCTGGATGGACAAGTTCGCCGACCGTCACCCCTACCGCTGCCTGCCGCTGTCGATGGCCAACACCAGCGGCTGGGAGCTGCTCAACCCGGTGGCCTTCACCGCCGAGTGGAACGGCGGGCTGTTCCAGGACGACATCAAGCTGACGCCCGACAGGCCACATCCCGACTTCCACCTGCACGTGAAGTCGCACTTCTCCCACGGTGTGCTGACCTTCCACACCGGCTATCTGTTCCGCACCCCGCCGGGCTGGTCGATGATCGCCCAGGGCCCGCCCAATCACGTCAAGGACGGCATCCAGCCGCTGGCCGGCCTGGTGGAGACCGACTGGCTCCCCTTCCCGTTCACCATGAACTGGATGTTCACGCGGCCGGGCAAGGTGCGCTTCGAGAAGGGCGAGCCGTTCTGCTTCATCACCCTGGTGCAGGACCAGGCGCTGAACCAGTTCCAGCCAGTGATCCGCTCGCTGGACCGCAACCCCGAGCTCAAGGACCAGTACGAGGTCTGGCAGAAGCACCGCGAGGCGTTCAACAAGCGGATCTTCAGCGAAGACCCGGAAGCCACCCGCGAAGCCTGGCAACGCTACTACTTCCGCGGCGAATTCCCCGAGGAAATCGCCCCCAAGCCCCAGAACCACGTCAACAAGCGGCGGCTGAAGGCGCCTCAGTTCCGCGGGTGAGAGGGTGACAGTCAGGCCTTCGGCCAACCCTCGCCGAAGGGCGTCGGTGACCGGTTGCGCGGGGCGCTGGCGGTCGCCTGCCACCCTCGTGGAGAGGCTGGAGCCGCCCTTCCGACGAAAGCTTCAGAAGTTGGCGTCGGACCGCTTGCAAAGCCCCAGACGGTCTGCCATAAGCCGGCCTCTCGATTTTCCGGGGGCCATTCTTCGGAAGCGGAGCGCGGGCGTAGCTCAGGGGTAGAGCACAACCTTGCCAAGGTTGGGGTCGTGAGTTCGAATCTCATCGCCCGCTCCAATATCGAGACTTTCCAAGCAGATCACATCTGATTGGCCGGGGCCGGCCTCGGCGCGCCCGTGCGGCCGAGCCATGCGCCCGCAATGCCGGCGGCGAGGGCTGCGGCCATCGAGAGCGCCATCTGCCCGCTGAGCAGCTTATCGGCGACGCCGGC
>JAQVDF010000046.1 GCA_028698405.1 Phenylobacterium sp.
ACGCTCACCTTCACCTTCGACGCGCAGGGCGAGCACACCGGCATCGCCGAGCTGCTGCGGCGGCTGAACGCCCACGGCATCGACTTCAAGGACCTGCAGACCAAGGAGAGCTCCCTAGAGGAGATCTTCGTCACCCTGGTGAGGCGGCGCGCATGAACCTCTATGCGGTGAAGGCCATCTTCCTGTTCGAGATGGCGCGGTGGCTGCGCACCCTGATGCAGTCGCTGGCGGCGCCGGTGATCACCACCAGCCTCTACTTCATCGTCTTCGGCTCGGCGATCGGCGGCCGTATTCAGGAGGTGGACGGGGTGAGCTACGGGGCCTTCATCGTGCCCGGGCTGATCCTGCTCTCGATCCTGACCGAGAGCATCTCCAACGCCTCGTTCGGCATCTACATGCCGAAGTTCGCAGGGACCATCTACGAGGTGCTGTCGGCGCCTGTTTCGGCCTTCGAGGTGGTGCTGGGCTACGTGGGCGCTGCGGCGACCAAGTCGGTGCTGCTGGGCCTGATCATGCTGGCCACGGCGAGGCTCTTCGTGCCCTACGAGATCGAGCATCCGCTGGTGATGGGCGCGATCCTCGTGCTGATCGCGGTCACCTTCTCGCTGTTCGGCTTCATCATCGGCGTCTGGGCGGACGGCTGGGAGAAGCTGTCCATCGTGCCGATCCTGGTGGTCACGCCGCTGACCTTCCTGGGCGGCAGCTTCTATTCCATCGACATGCTGCCGGAGTTCTGGCGCACGGTGACGCTGTTCAATCCGGTGGTCTACCTGATCTCGGCCTTCCGCTGGAGCTTCTACGGCGTCTCGGACGTCGACGTCGGGACCAGCATCGGCATGACGCTGATGTTCATGGGCCTGTGCCTGACGGCGATCTGGTGGATCTTCCGCACCGGCTACAAGCTGAAGAGCTAGGCCGTCAGCGCCAGGACGAGGGCGAAGACGCCGGCGGCGAAGGCGAGCACGGCGAGGAGGCCGAGCGGCGAGCTCCGGCGCGCCTTGGGCTCGGCGTCCTTCTCGGCGAACGGGATGGTGGTGGCCATGACGCGACTCCACGGGTTGTGCCGGCGTGGGACAAGGCCGGCGGTCCTGAGCCAGCAGCGGCAAGCCGGGCGCCAACGCTTGCCGTCCGGTTCGGGGCTCGGCTAAGCCGATAGCCATGACCTCGCCCTACGATCCGCTCTTCCAGCCGCTCGAGTTCGCCCACGGCCCGGCGATGCCCAACCGCTTCGCGCTGGCCCCGCTGACCAACCTGCAGAGCCACCCGGACGGGCGGCTGTCGGAGGACGAGTTCCGCTGGCTGACGCTGCGGGCCAAGGGCGGCTTCGGCCTGACCATGACCTGCGCGGCCCACGTGCAGCGGGTGGGGCAGGGCTTTCCCGGCCAGCTCGGCGTCTGGTCCGACGACCACCTCGAGGGTCTCTCGCGGCTGGCGTCGGCGATCAGGGCCGAGGGCAGCGTCGCGGTCGTCCAGTTGCACCACGCCGGCATGCGCTCGCCCAAGGAGCTGATCGGCCAGGCGCCGCTCTGCCCTTCGGACGACGAGAAGACCGGCGCGCGGGCGCTGGCCGAGGACGAGGTCGAGCAGCTGATCGAGGACTTCGTGGCCGCCGCCGTGCGGGCCGATAGGGCCGGCTTCGACGGCGTCGAATTGCACGGCGCCCACGGCTACATCCTGGCCCAGTTCCTCTCGCCCGAGATCAACCGCCGTACCGACCGCTTCGGCGGCTCGCTGGAGAACCGCGCCAGCGTCATCTACCGGATCATCGACGGCGTGCGGGCCCGCTGCCGCGCCGATTTCTCGCTCGGCCTGCGCCTGTCGCCGGAGCGGTTCGGGCTGAGGATGGGCGAAATCCTGCAGGTCGCCGCCAAGGTGCTGGCCGACGGCCGACTCGACTACCTCGACATGTCCCTGTGGGACGTGACCAAGGAGCCCAACGAGGACGAGTTCAAGGGCCGCAGCCTGATGTCCTGGTTCACCGAGCTCGACCGGGGAACCACCCGGCTCGGCGTGGCCGGCAAGATCATGCGGCCGGATGACGCACTGGCCTGCCTGCAGGCCGGTTGCGACTTCGTGTTCATCGGCCGGGCGGGGATCCTGCACCACGACTATCCGCGCCGGCTCCGCGACGATCCCGCCTTCCAGCCGGTCGGCCTGCCGGTGAGCGCCGAACACCTGCGGCGCGAGGGGCTGGGCGAGACCTTCGTGAACTACATGCGCACCTGGGCGGGGTTCGTCGCGGACGACTGACGCCCGCGTTCGACAACCTTTGCGCGCGCAATCGAACCGTTAACGCCTTGTCCCGTACGGCTTTGACTTAAAGCCTAGTTTTGCCGGTCGGGGCGCGAAGGCGGAATGGATTCGACGAGCCTGCTCAAGGAAAACTTCGAGCCGACGCGCACGCCTTATCAGCTTACGCTGGCGACATTGCTGTCTCATCGCAGGGCCTACCCCCTGTCGGACCTGGCGGCGGGCTCATGTATTGCGCTCTTGGGGTCGCCGGTGTTCGGCGCCGTGTTCGCTGTGCTGGCGATGTGCTGGACCCTTGCCGTCGAGCAGCTGCTGACGCGCTGGCTTGCCCGGTCCGAGGGCGTCGATTCCGACAGGGGCCTGTGGCGACTGGGAATACTGATCGGCGCCCATTCGACCTTCTGGGTCGGCGGCCCGACCGTCTTCAGCCTGACGACCGACACGCCGGGCGCCCTGGCCTACGCGGCCGTCGCGGCGATGATCCTGATCGCCCTGGGCGTCTCCATGGGATGGGTCTCGCGTCTGATCTTCTACGCGATGGTCTCGCCCGGCGTGCTGGCGCTCCTCACGCTCGCCGCCGTCAAGGTGCCTCCGCACCAGCTCGCCGGCGTGGTGCTCGGCCTGGCCATGCTGGGCATGACCCTGCTGCTGATCCAGTCGGGCACTTCCCGGGTCATCGCCGGCTGGAACGAGACCGAGGAACAGAAGCGGCTCGCCATGCTGGAGCTGCGCGACGCGCTGGCCAGGTCCGAGGTCGTCGAGCGGCGGCTGCGGATGGCCACCCAGATCGCCGGCCTGCACGTCTACGAGGTGGACTACGTCAACCGGCGGCTGACCAGCCTGGGGGCCGAGCAGGACTTCTACGAGGCGCCGCTGACCTACCAGCAGATGTGGGACGACCCCTTCGTCAGCGTGCATCCCGACGACCTGGAGTGGGTCAAGGCCGCCTGGGCGCGCTACGAGCAGGAGGGCGCGCCGTTCCGCGTCGAATACCGGGTGCGGCGCTCCGACCACCGGGAGATGTGGGCCTACGCGGTCGGCGAGATCCGCCGCGACGCCCACGGGCGGCCGATCAGCCTGGTGGGGGCCATCCAGAACATCACCGAGCGCAAGCAGAACGAGCTCACCCTGATGGAGGCGCGCGACCTGGCCGAGGCCGCCAGCCGCGCCAAGAGCGAATTCCTGGCCACGATGAGTCACGAGATCCGCACGCCGATGAACGGCGTGCTGGGGATGGCCCAGGCGATGGCCCGCGACGAGCTCTCGCCTGCGCAGCGCAAGCGGCTGGAGGTGATCGCCAAGTCGGGCGAGACCCTGATGGCCCTGCTCAACGACATCCTCGACCTGGCCAAGGTCGAGGCCGGCCGGCTGGAACTGGAGGACGGCGAGGTCGACGTCGCCCAGGTGGCCCGGGTGGCGCTGGAATCCTTCGTGGCCCAGGCCAGCGAGAAGGCTCTGATGCTGTCGGTCGACGTCGCGCCCGAGGCCGAGGGGGTGTTCAAGGGCGACCCGGTGCGGGTCGGCCAGATCCTGCGCAACCTGGTGTCCAACGCGGTCAAGTTCACCTCGCAGGGCGCCGTGATGGTCCGCATCGAGCGGCCGGGCGAAGAGCTCGTGCTGAAGGTCTCGGACACCGGCATCGGCGTCACGCCCGAGCAGCAGGCCCGGCTGTTCGAGGCCTTCGTGCAGGCCGACGCCTCGACCACCCGCCAGTACGGCGGTTCGGGCCTGGGGCTGGCGATCGTCCAGCGGCTGGCGCGCAAGATGGGCGGTCGGGTCGAGGTCAGCAGCACACCCGGCTCGGGCTCGACCTTCATCGTTCGGCTGCCGCTGTCCTTCCTGCGGCCGAGGGCCGTGGAGAAGGCCGCCGATGCTGCCGAGATCGCCGAGGCGATGCCGCAACTGCGGGTGCTGGCCGCCGAAGACAATCCGGTCAACCAGCTCGTCCTGAAGACCCTGCTGGACCAGGCCGGCGTCGACCTGACCGTGGTCGCCGACGGTCAGGCGGCGGTCGAGGCCTGGCGCGCCGGCGACTGGGACCTGGTGCTGATGGACGTGCAGATGCCGGTGATGGACGGCCTCGCGGCGACCGCCGAGATCCGGCGGCTGGAGGCGGAGTCGGGGCGGGCGCCCACGCCAGTCGTCGCCCTGACCGCCAACGTCATGTCCCACCAGGAGGCCGAATACCTGGAGGCCGGGATGACCGCCGTGGTCGGCAAGCCGATCGATGCGGCGCAGCTGTTCCGCGCCATGGAGACGTGCCTGTCGGCGCCGGCCGAGGCCGCGGGCGCGCCGGATGCGCCCGAGGCGCGCGGCGCGGCCGGCGCCTGAGGCTCGTCAGCCGCCGTAGACGATGCTGATCGTCTCGGCGATGCAGGCAGGCTTTTCCTCGCCTTCGATCTCGATGGTGCACTCGTTCTTGATCTGCAGGCCGCCGGCCTTGGGCTCGGCGCCGATCAGCTTCTGGCGCAGCCGCACCCGCTTGCCGACCCGCACCATGTTGATGAAGCGGACCTTGTCCGAGCCGTAGTTGATGCCGCGGGTCACGCCCTTGATCGGCAGCATGCCCTGCGACAGGAACGGGATCAGCGACAGGGTCAGGTAGCCGTGGGCGATCGGCCCGCCCATCTCGCGATTGGCCCGTTCGACGTCCACGTGGATCCACTGGTGGTCGCCGGTGGCCTCGGCGAACTGATTGACCCGCTCCTGGGTGATCTCCAGCCAGTCGGAGACGCCGACTTCCTGGCCGACCAGGCCGGGCAGGTCCTTGAATTCCACCGGTTGCATCCGCGCGCTCCTTGCGAGTTTTCGAGGAGGGACGCTCTAGCATGGCGCCTCGCCCGAGCAACCGGCTTTGCCTCCCGGGCCGGCGCCCTTAATAAGGCGGCTCGCCTATGAGGAGCCCATGCAGCGAGCCCTGAGCGTTTCCCGGGTCACCGGCAACCGCGGAACCTTTCCCGACTGGTATCAGGCTGTCGTGCGCGAAGCCGACATGGCCGAGGTCTCGCCGACCCGCGGAGCGATGATCATCAAGCCGTGGGGCTACGGCGTCTGGGAGCGCATCCAGCAGACGCTCGACCGCCGCATCCGCGAGAGCGGCCACGACAACTGCTATTTCCCGCTGTTCATCCCCTTGAGCTTTTTCGCCAAGGAGGCCGAGCACGTCGAAGGCTTCGCCAAGGAGATGGCGGTGGTCACCCACCACCGGCTGAAGCTGATCGACGGCAAGCTGCAGCCCGACCCCGAGGCCAGGCTCGAGGAGCCGCTGATCGTGCGGCCCACCTCCGAGACCATCATCGGCGACGCCTTCAGCCGCTGGATCCGCAGCCACCGCGACCTGCCGGTGCTGATCAACCAGTGGGCCAACGTGGTCCGCTGGGAGATGCGCACCCGCCTGTTCCTGCGCACCTCGGAGTTCCTCTGGCAGGAAGGCCACACCGCCCACGCCGACGCCGAGGACGCCCGGACCGAGACGCTGAAGATCCTGGAGATGTACCGCGAGTTCGCCGAGAGCGTTCTCGCCATGCCGGTGATCGCCGGGGAGAAGCCCGAGAACGAGCGCTTCCCCGGAGCCGACAACACCTACTCCATCGAGGCCATGATGCAGGACGGCAAGGCCCTGCAGGCGGGCACCAGCCACTATCTCGGCACCAGCTTCGCCAAGGCCCAGAACATCCGCTTCCAGGATGAGGAGGGCCAGCTCTCCTACTGCCACACGACGAGCTGGGGCGTGTCAACCCGGCTGATCGGCGGGGTGATCATGACCCACGGCGACGACGACGGCCTGCGCCTGCCGCCGGCCATCGCCCCGCGCCAGATCGTCATCGTGCCGATGCTGCGCGACAAGCCCGAGGACGCCCAGGTGCTGGAGTACGGCCAGGCGCTGGTGAAGGCGCTGCAGGAGAAGTTCGCCCTCGGCGAGCCGATCCGCGCCCTGCTCGACACCAAGGCCCAGCGCTCGGCCGACAAGCGGTGGAACTGGGTGCGCCGCGGCGCGCCGATCATCGTCGAGCTCGGCCCGCGCGACGCGGCCGGCGGCCAGGTCACCTTCATGCGCCGCGACGCCCTGCGCGACGGCGACAAGGTGAAAAGCCAGGCGATGGCCCGCGAGGCATTCATCGAGGCCGCGCCGGCTCTGCTCGCGGAGATCCAGCAGGCGCTTTACGACGAGGCCAAGGCGCGGCTCGACTCCAACATCCGCTCCGACATCGCGACCTTCGACGAACTGGCCGAGTACTTCGGGGCCGCGCCCGCGGACGAGGACGAGGGCGGGGTGTTCAAGGGCTGGGTCCGCGCCGCCTGGTCGCGCCTTACCGGCGCCGAGCTCGAGGCCGTCGAGGAGCATCTCAAGGCTCTGAAGCTCACCCTGCGCAACGTGCCCATGGACCAGCCGGAGACGTTCGGCGCCTGCATCTTCACCGGCAAGCCGGGCGTCGAGGAAATCCTCATCGGCCGGGCCTACTGAGGCCAGCGCCCTACCTCCCCCGCGCAGCGGCGGGAGGTAGGAGCGGGGGTGGCCGCCGTGTGGGCAGGCCGATTCCCATCGTGTCGCTCCGGACCAACCTCCCCACGAGGGGGAGCGGACCGCCTCACACGATCCGGCTGTCCTTGTTGCCCCAGTAGGCGTCGCGGATGAGGCGCTTGTAGAGCTTGCCGGTCGGGTGGCGGGGCAGCTCGTCCATGAAGTCGATGACCCGCGGGGTCTTCACGTGGGAAAGGCGGCTGCGCAGGAAGCCGGCGAGTTCGGCGGCGAGCTCGGGGCCGGCCTCCTTGGGCTCGAGCGGCTGGACGACCGCCACGACCTTCTCGCCCATCTCCTCGTCGGGCGCGCCGACGACGGCCGCGTCGGCGACCTTGGGATGGGTGACCAGCAGGTTCTCGATCTCCTGCGGATAGATGTTCACCCCGCCCGAGATGATCATGAAGCTCTTGCGGTCGGTGAGATAGAGGAAGCCCTCCTCGTCCACCCAACCGACGTCGCCCAGGGTGGTCCAGCCGTACTTGTTGGTGCCCTCGGCGATCTTTTCCGGCGCGTTGTGGTAGCTGAGCGCCGGGCCGTTGGCGAAGTAGACGACGCCCTCCTGGCGGGGCGGCAGCGGCTCGCCGTCCTCGCCGCAGATGCGCACCTCGCCGATCACCGCGCGGCCGACCGAACCCTTGTGGGTCAGCCAGTCCTGCGAGGAGATGTAGCAGAAGCCGTTGCCCTCGGTGCCGGCGTAGTACTCGTGGATGATCGGGCCCCACCAGGCGATCATCTGCTCCTTCACCGGGATGGGGCAGGGGGCGGCGGCGTGGACCGCCGACTTCATCGACGAGACGTCGTACTTTTTCCGCACGTCGTCCGGCAGCTTCAGCATCCGCACGAAGTGGGTGGGCACGAACTGCCCGCAGTCGCAGCGGTACTTCTCGATCGCCGCGAGCGCGCCTTCGGGGTCGAACTTCTCCAGCACCACCACCGTGCCGCCCATCCGGTGGATGCTCATCGACCAGCGCAGCGGAGCGGCGTGATAGAGCGGCGCCGGCGAGATGTAGACGGGGTTCTGCGGGAACTGGAACATCGACTGGGCCATCACCGCGATGCCGTTGGGCGCATCGATCGGCTGGCCGGTCAGCGACGGCTTGACGCCCTTCGGCCGCCCGGTGGTTCCCGACGAGTAGAGCATGTCCGAGCCGGCCGCTTCGTCGGCGATCGGGTCCGTCGGCATCGCCGCGCGGGCGGCCTCGAAGCTCTCGTAGGGGCCGCGCGCCTCGCCCACCATGAACAGCCGGACGCCCGGCAGCAGGGCGGGCAACTCGTCGACCACGGGACCGACGCCGGGCGAGACGATCAGCGCCTTCGCCCCGCAGTCGCCGACGATGTACTCGACCTCGCCGGCGGTCAGCTTGGAGGAGATGCAGGTGTAGTAGAGCCCCGACCTCTGCGCCGCCCAGGCGGTCTCGAAGAAGCGCGGGTTGTTGTCCATCAGGATGGCGATCACGTCGCCGGTCTGCAGGCCCATCGAGCGGAACAGATGGGCGCCCTGGTTGGACCGGGCCTCCAACTCGCCGTAGGTCACGGTCTCGCCGGAGGCGGCCATGACGTAGGCGGCGCGGTCGGGGTCGGTCTGGGCGTAGACCTTCGGGTGCATGGCGTTTCCAGGTTTTGTTATCGTTTGTTCTCTCATTTGCAGGGCTCCCGTAGCGCCCCGTCAAGGCTGCCGCGAGGTCAGCAGGCTCAACGACCGGTTAACGAGGCCGTGGTCTGATCGTGCGGGACCATGACCCAGCCTGCGGCCGCACCGGATTTCGACGACAGCCTCGGCGAGGCGGGCGCCGCCACGCCGACGTTCAGGGCGCGCCACGCCTTGCTGCGCCGGCTGGCCGACGTGGTCTGCCTGCCGAGCTCGCGGGTCAACGCCTTCGAGCGGGCGATGACCGCCGAC
>JAQVDF010000047.1 GCA_028698405.1 Phenylobacterium sp.
AGAACCCCGGAGGAAAAAGGAAGGTTTGTCAGGGAATACTTTCTGAAACATGAACCAACCGAAAGGGCAGTATATACCCACGATGTACGGACAGCAAAGCAGATCAATGCCGAGATAGAACGCCTCGAGAAAACCCCCGGCCAGGACAAGGGTATAACCGAACGGCGCAGTAATCCCCCAAAACCCGAGCAGGTCACCGTGGGTTTCTTCAGAAAGGCTGTTCGCACCAGGATGGAGGATATAGACAAACAGCTCCAAAACGAAACGGACACGGAGAAGCGGAAGCGCCTTGCCGGACGAGAAGGATACGTTGCGCCAGTCGGGCGTGGCCCGCGCGTAGGGCGTGGCCCAGTAGCGCTCGAAGACGATGACGCCGTCTCGGACGATCACCAGGCCCTGCCGCTCGCCCGTCGAGCCGATCGCCTCGGCGGCCTTCTCCAGCGCCGGGGTCGACAGCCCATGGTCCTCCGGACGGCCGTGGACCCAGGGTCCTCGGCCGGGTCCCGGCTCGCGCCCCGCCCCCGCGGCGGACGGCTGGGGCGCCAGCACCGCGGCGGAAGCCGCCAGCAACGTGCGGCGGTCGATCATTTCGTCCCCTCGAGCGCGGCGATCGCGTCGGCCGAGAACTTGGCGATCTTGAAGCCCTCGCCGACGTCGAGGCCGCGGCGGACCACCACCAGATTCTTGGAAGGCACGATCATCGCGTACTGGCCGAGCGCCCCGCCCGGAGAGAAGGCGTCGTCCGGGAGGCCGTCATTGCCGCCGTAGATCCAGAACTGGCCGCCGTAGCGGGCGCCGCCCGCCGCCGCGCTGGCCGGCTGGGCCGGAGCCGGGGTGGAGACGTAGCGGGTCCAGCCCTCGGGCAGCAGCCGCTCGCCGTTCCACATCCCGTCGGCCAGGTAGAGCATCCCGAAACGGCCGAAGTCGCGGGCCGTCGACCAGCACTGGCCGGAGATCAGGAAGTCGTCGTTCCAGTCGGACTCCAGGATGGTCCGGGTCATCCCGAGCTTCCACAGGAACTCGCGGTGCGGCCAGGTCATGAAGGCCGTATCGTCGTTCACCGCCTGGCGCAGGGCACGGACCAGCAGGATGGTGTCGGAGCCGGCGTAGACGAACCGCTCGCCGGGGCGGGAGTCCACCATGTTGAGCGCCGAGACCTCGGCCGCCGCCGCGCCCGACTGGTAGAGGTCGCCCTGCGGGTTGCCGCCGGCCTCGGTGTAGAGGCCGCTGGCCATGTGCATCATGTGGTCAAGGGTGATCTCGCCGCGCGGATCGCCCGGCCGACGCCACTCGGCCAGCGGCGCCTTGCGGTGCAGGTCGACCAGCCCCTGCCGGACGCCGACGCCGACCAGGCTGGCGGCCACCGACTTGCACATGGAGTTGGTGCGGGCGGCGACGTGCGGGCCGAAGCCGGGATCGTAGCGCTCGGCGACGATCTTGCCGTCCTTGACCACGACGACGCCCCAGGTGTTGCCGCGGTATTCGCCCTGCTGGTCGCGGAAGGCCTCGTCCAGCACCCTCTCCAGCGCGGCGGCGCGCGCCTTGGGCAGCCTGGCCGTGGCGCTGGCGTCGCCCATCGGCCAGGGCCGGGAGTCGAGGTCGGGGACCGTCACCTCCGCCGGCGGCCGCGGCAGCGCCTTGGCCAGCTCCATCGTCGCGCCGATCGGCAGCTGGGTGCAGCCGAGCAGCGGCCGCCAGACGGCGATGCGGGGCGGCATGTCGTCCCGGTAGTGGACCGAGACGGTGCGGGTCGCCTCGTCGATCTCCATCCTCGTGCCGGCCGGCGCGCGGGTGGTGGTCCGCTCGACAACCTCGCGCGGCATCTCGGAGGCGAACAGGCCGGTGCAGAAGTGCAGCGCTCGCATGCCGGCGCGCTGGGCCTCGGCGTGACGGGGCGAAACGAGGCCCGGCGGGCCTTCAAGCAACCGGTCCACGCGAGGGCCGGCGGCCTCCTGGGCGAAGGCCGCGGCAGGGAGCGCCGCCAGAGCGGCGGCGAGCGAGGTCAGAAGTCTGGGCATGGTTGAAGCGTCCTAGGTCGCGTCGCGGGCGGTGACGCGCACCGGGTGGTAGCGGGCCATGAACTCGCGTTCCTCGCGGAACGGGTCGAGAGCCAGCTTCGGCGGGGCGTCGAACAGCATCACCGGCCGCCGCTCGACGTCGTAGGTCGGCCATGTCGGGATGCCGGAATGGTTGGGGTCGCCGTTGCGGGCGAAGGCGAGCCATGCCTCGGCCATGGTCTCGGCCATCAGCTTGGTCTCGGCGCTCTCCGGCCCGGTCAGGTGCAGGGCCTTGTCCACGTTGTCGAACATGAACGGCAGGTCGAGCGTGTGCTGCGAGTACCGCCGGCCGTCCTCGGCGGGCGAGCGCCAGGTGAGCTGGTACATCCAGGTCGGGTTGTCCGCCCCGTTCTGCGCCGCCCGCTGCTCGGCCATGATGGTCGCGTTGCGGATGTAGGCGCGCCAGGAGGTGATCTTGAAGAAGATCTCGGCCGTCGACCCGCCCGGCGTGGTGGCCTTGAACACCGTCAGCGCCTCGTCGATGTCCTCGGCCGGCAGGTAGCGGGCCAGGCGCTGGCGCAGGGCCGCCTCGTCCATCTGGTAGACGCGCTCGTCCCGGCCGAGCTGGTTGGAGAGCTCGGTCTGGGTGGCGCCGACCATCAGTGGGACCTTGGCCGTGTGGGCCGGGGCGTTCGGGATCCACGGGTGGGCGGCGAAGGTGACGCCGTCCAGCACCGGCTCGAAGCGGTAGCGGGCGGCGGTCATCGTCTGGAGCTGGACGCGGGTCAGCTCGTCCTGCGGGACCTTCTGCAGGTCACGGGCGTTGCGCGGGTCGATCTCAAGCCGCTTCAGCAGGTCCTGGACCAGCGCCTGCGACTGTTCCTTGGTCTGCACCAGCAGGTGCGAGCCGGACTGCACCACGCCCTTGTGGAACAGGCCTGCGGCCGCCTGGCCGGCGAAGCTGAGGCTGACCTTCCGCCCGCCGCCCGACTGGCCGTAGATCATCACGTTGCCCGGGTCGCCCCCGAAGGCGGCGATGTTCTCGCGCACCCAGCGCATGGCGGCCACGAGATCCAGCCACCCCACGTTGCCGGACTGGGCGAACTCCTCGCCGAGCAGTTCGGATAGGTCGCAGAAGCCGTAGACGTTGAGGCGGTGGTTGACCGTGCAGACCACCACGTCGCCGCGGCGGACCATGTTGGAACCGTCGTAGAGCGGGATGGAGCCGCTGCCCGCCTCGAAGCCGCCGCCGTGGAACCACAGCAGGACCGGGCGCTTCCCCTCGCCCAGCGCCGGCGTCCAGACGTTGATCCGCAGGCAGTCCTCGCTCATCGGCCCCCTGTCCGCGAGGGGCCCGCGCATCTGCGGGCTCTGGTCGCCGTACTCCAGGGCGTCCCGCACGCCGGCGAATCTCTCCGGCGGCTTCGGCGGCAGGAAGCGATTCACCCCCCCGGTCGGCGCGCCGTAGCGCATCCCCTTGAAGACATGCACCCCGCCCGCCGTGCGGCCGCGGTAGCGGCCCTCGGTGGTTTCGACCACCGGCTCGGCGCCCGCCGCCGCACCCACGGCCGGTCCGGCCGCGCCCGCCATCACGCTCATCAGGAAGGTCCTTCGCTGCATGCGCCGCCGAGTTCTAAATAATGGAACGTTGTCCCATCATTCTCCACGCTTCGGCCGGCCGCGCAAGGCCGCGTATCGCGGGTCAGCCGAAGATCAGCCAGAGCGTCAGGAGGACGAGGCCGATGGTGACGACGGCCCAGATCACCGGCCAGACGGCCGGCCCCGAGTTCTTCACCGAAACGGTGTCCATCGGAGTGCTGCCGTGCACCTCGTCGCTGTATTCGGAGTCCACGCCCTGTTGGAGGCGAGGGTTGAGGCCGCTCTGGGGCGGCGTCCCTTCGGGTTGGTTGGCCATCCGTCAGTCCTCCGCGAGCTGTCGCCGCCGCGACGCCGCGAGCCGGCGCTCGATCATCAACGCGAGACAGTCGCCCCCGGGGTCGGCGCTGTCACGCAGCTTCGACATCAGCCGGGTCCACTCGACCGGCTCGGCGCCCTCGGCGAACTCGGCGACGGCGATGCGCAGCCAGGCGCGGGGCTCGATCCCCTCCGCCGCGGCGGCGGCCTCCAGGCCGGCCCGCAGCTGCGGCGGCAACCCTACGGCTTCGAACGCGGCGGCCGACCGCCGGGACAGGGCCAGCACCTCGCCGAGGGTCAGCATCCCCTGCCCTCCTCGCAGGCGGAAAAGGCGGCGTCCGGCGGGGCCAGCTCGACGCCCTCGATGCGGCCCCCCGCCGCGAGCTCCGCGACGAACTGGGCGGCGGCGAGCGACCAGGCCCTCGCCTCGAGCATGTCGCAGATGCGCGCATCGACGGCCTCGAAGGGCAGGTCGCGCCCGACGATCCGGCGCTCCAGGCGCACCACGTGCCAGCCGAAGCGCGAGCGCACCGGCTCGCGCGCCGTAGTCCCCTCCGGCAGGACCTCCAGCGCCGCCTGCACCGGGCCCACCAGTTCGCCGCGGCGGATCTGGCCGAGCGATCCGCCCTGCACGCCGGTCGGGCAGGCCGACTGCGCCGCCGCCTCGGCGAAAGCGCGCGGATCGTCACCGACCAGCTCGATGATCGCCTGGGCGTGGGCGCGCGCCTCGCCCCAGGCCGCCTCGCCATCGCCCGCGGGCTCGATCAGGATGTGCGCCGCCTCGAAGAGGGTCGGGGTCACGAATTTCGAGCGCATGCCCTCGTAGACGCGGCGGCGCTCGGCCTCGGACTGGCTCGCCGGCTCGACGGCCTCGTCGAGCAGGGCCCGGATCAGGCTCTCCTCCTCGGTCTCCATCCGCCCGTCGCCCAGCGGCTCCGGCTCGGGCGCGAGGCCCCGTCGGCGGGCCTCGGCCAGCAGCAGCTCGCGCACCACCAGGGCCCGGGCGGCTTCGCGCCAGCTCGCGGCCGGATCCTCGTGCGGGTGGTTCTGCATCTCTCGGGCGATCGCCTCGGGCGCGATCTCCACCCCGTCCACCCGCACCGGGCGCTCCTCGAAAGCCGGCGACGCCCCTCCCCCGCCACAGGCGGAAGCGGCAGGACGCCGTGGCAGGGTCTCGACCGGAACCGGCGGCGGGGCCGTCCCCCCGCGCGAGCGGGTGACGACGAAGCGCGCGGCGGTCATTGGCCGCTCTCCGCCTGCGACCGCTGCACCACCGGGCCGCCGTAGCTCGGCGCGCCGCCCGCCGGGCCGTGGCTCAGCGAGGCCGGCTGGGGCTGGCGCAGCTTCCCGCGCGAGCGGACGAGCTGGTAGCCGGGCCGCACCAGGTAGAAGAGCGGGATGCTCCAGATGTGCACCAGCCGGCTGAACGGGGTGACCAGGAACAGCATCAGCCCCAGGATGATGTGCAGCTTGTAGACCAGGGCCGCGTCCACGATCAGGTCGGCGGCGTCCGGGTTGAAGGTCAGCAACCCGTTGGCCCAGCCCATGAATAGAAGCATCTCGCGACCGTCGAGGTGCTGGATCGTCCAATAGGTGGTGGCGATGCCGAGGGTGAGCTGCAGCCAGAGCATCACCAGCACGGCGATGTCCGTCCAGTGCGAGCTGCGCCGGATGCGGGCGTCGAACAGGCGCCGGTGCAGCAGCAGGGTCGCGCCGACCCAGGCCATGATCCCGGCGATCCCGCCGACGATCAGCGCCGCCTTCTGCTTGAACTCGTGGGCGATGCCGACCGCGTCGAACACGTTGATCGGGGTGAGCAGGCCAACGAAGTGACCCCCGAGCAGCACCAGCACGCCCATGTGGAAGAGGTTGGAGCCGATCAGCATCTGCCGGCGGCGCAGGAACTGGCTGGACTGCGAGCGCCAAGTGTACTGCGCCTTGTCGAAGCGGAAGATCGAGCCGACGATCAGCACCGTCACCGCCAGGTAGGGGAACCACCCGAAGGCGAGCTGATTGATGAACGCTTCCATGGCCTCACCCTCCTAGCGGTTCGGGCCGGTCCGCACGCCGTCGGCCGGACGGCGCCAGGCGCGCAGCTTGGCCATCAGTCCCGTCGGCTCCGCAGTTTCGGGACCGAAGCGGACGGCCTCTTCCTCCCAGGACTTGTCGACGGCCTCGAAGTCGTCGGCGGCGGGGTCGGGCTTGGCTCGAAGCTCCTGCAGCGCGTCCGGATGCGGCCTGGCGCCCGACAGCTCGACCAAGGCGGCGAGCACCGCCGCATAGGGCGTGCCCCTCGCCTGCAGCCGCTCGTGCAGCGCCTGCAGCACGTGCACCGGCTCGGCGAGCGTGCGGCGGGCCTCCTTGAGCGGCAGCACCGCGGCGAACTCCAGGAAGGCAGGCAGAAAGTCCGGCAGCTCGTCCGAGACCATCAGCAGCCCCTGCTCGCCGTACGCCGCCCGCAAATCGATCATCGCCTGGCCGCGCTCGCGGCTCTCGCCGTGGACGTGCTCGAATAGGTGCAGCGACAGCGAGCGGGTGCGATCGAAAAGGTCGACGTAGCGGCCCTGCAGCTCCAGAAGGTCGTTCCGCGCCAGCTCGTCGAACAGCGGCTCAAGCGCCCGCAGGGTCTGCGGCTTCAGCAGCCGCTCGCCTTCGAGGGCGGCCCGCAGCGCGCCCGCCTCGTCCTTCAGCTCCTGGCTCGGATAGCTCAGGAGCAGGGACAGCACCTTGAGCGTCGCAATCATGTGGAGACATCCATGTAACGATGCCGCGGGGTTTGGTCCCGGCGCCCGAACAGGTTGGCCTTGGTGGTGCCGTTGGAGCCTTCATTGAAGGCGAAGCCGGCCGAACCCCGCAGAACGTAGGCGTCCTCGTTGTCCTCGCGGTGGGCGGTGGGAATCACGTAGCGGTCCTCGTAGGCCGCCAGGCCCATGTAGCGGTACATCTCCTCGATCACCGCGCCGGTCAGGCCGACCTTCTGGGCGATGGCCTCGTCGACCGCGCCCTCGACCGTCTTGGCGCGCATGTAGGCCCGCATGGCCAGCATCCGTTCGAGCGCGGCGGCGACCGGCTCCTCGGCGCCGGCGGTCAGCAGGTTGGCTAGGTAGCGCAGCGGAATGCGCAGAGAGCGCACGTCCGGCATGCCGTCGTTGACGGTCATCTTGCCGGCCTCGGCCGCCGACTGGATCGGCGACAGCGGCGGAACGTACCAGACCATCGGCAGGGTCCGGTACTCGGGGTGCAGCGGGAAGGCGACCTTCCACTCGATGGCCATCTTGTAGACCGGGCTGCGCGTCGCGGCCTCGATCCAGGTCTCCGGCACCCCGTCGCGGCGGGCCTGCTCCTGTACGGTCAGGTCGTCGGGGTCCAGGAATACCGACAGCTGGGCCGGATAGAGGTCCTGCTCGCGCTCGACGCTGGCGGCCTCCTGGATGCGGTCGGCGTCGTAGAGGATCACGCCCAGGTAGCGAATGCGCCCGACGCAGGTCTCCGAGCACACCGTCGGCTGCCCGGCCTCGATGCGCGGGAAGCAGAAGATGCACTTCTCCGACTTACCCGAGGACCAGTTGTAATAGACCTTCTTGTACGGGCACCCGGAGACGCACATCCGCCAGCCGCGGCAGCGTTCCTGGTCGATCAGCACGATGCCGTCCTCGGCCCGCTTGTAGATCGCCCCCGAGGGACAGGCCGCCAGGCACGCCGGGTTGAGACAGTGCTCGCAGAGTCTGGGCAGGTACATCAGGAAGGTGTTCTCGAACTGCCCGTAGATCTCCTTCTCGACGCCCTCGAAGTTGTAGTCCTGGCTGCGCTTGGCGAACTCGCCGCCCAGGTCGTCCTCCCAGTTGCCGCTCCACTCGACCTTCTTCATCACCTCGCCGGTGATCAGCGAGCGGGGCTTGGCCGAGGGCTGGGCCTGCAGTTCGGGGGCCTTCTCCAGCCACTCGTATTCGAAGGTGTAGGGCTCGTAGAAGTCGTCGATCTCGGGCAGGTCGGGGTTGGCGAAGATCTTCGACAGGATCCGCCACTTGGCGCCCATGCGGGGCTCGATCTTGCCGTTCTTCTTGCGGACCCAGCCGCCGTTCCAGCGCTTCTGGTTCTCCCAGTCCTTGGGATAGCCGACGCCGGGCTTGGACTCGACGTTGTTGAACCAGACGTATTCGACGCCTTCGCGGTTGGTCCAGACGTTCTTGCAGGTGATCGAACAGGTGTGACAGCCGATGCACTTGTCGAGGTTCAGGACCATCGCGATCTGAGCACGAACCTTCATCAGATCCTCGCCTCCCCGGCGCCCTCGGCCGCCTTGTCGAACCAGTTGAGCCGGCTCATCTTTCTGACGACGATGAACTCGTCCCGGTTGGCCCCCACCGTGCCGTAGTAGTTGAAGCCGTAGGCCAGCTGGACGTAGCCGCCGATCATGTGCGTCGGCTTCATGTTGATGCGGGTCACCGAGTTGTGGATGCCGCCGCGCTGGCCGGTGATCTCGGAGCCCAGCGTGTTCACCAGCTTTTCCTGGGCGTGGTACATGATCGCCAGGCCGTCGGGCACGCGCTGGGAGACGATGGCCCGGGCGACCAGCGCGCCGTTGACGTTGAAGGCCTCGATCCAGTCGTTGTCGGCGATGCCGGCCTTGGCCGCGTCCGCCTCGCTGATCCACACCGTC
>JAQVDF010000048.1 GCA_028698405.1 Phenylobacterium sp.
CCTCGGCATGTTCGGGCGCCAGCGGCTCGAGGCTCGCGTGGCGCCCCCTCAGCGTGACATCCTCGGGCCAGCTCATCTTCGTCCCCTGCGATGGGCCGACAGTCATGGCCAAGTCTGCGGCCGCTGAAAAGGTGGTTCGATGTTCCCACGCAAGAGCCTATGCGTCGGCCTGCTGACGGCGGCGCTGGCGGCGGTCGCCGCCCCCGCGGCGGCCCAGGGGCTGACCGAGACGGCCGTGCGGCGTTTTCTCGCCGACCAGGAAGCGGCCTGGAACGCGCGCCGGCTCGACGCCTACTTCGCCGGCTTCACGCCCGACGCCGTCTTCGTCGACCAGCACCGGACGCCGAAGGAGACCATCGTCTACGGCCGCAGCACCCTGGCCGAGGCCAAGGCCGCGGCGCGCCGGTTCCTGCAGACCGCCACCTCGGTGGAGACCAGCACGGTACGGAGTCTGCGCATCGCGCCGAGCGGGCGAACCGCCCGGGTGCTGGGCTTCGAGGTCAGCACCGTCACCACGGGCGGGCGGGTGCGGCGGGTCTGCGCCGAGACCGACCAGACCCTGGTATGGTCGAACGGGCGGGTGCTCTCGAAGGGGCAGACGGACAGCATCGTCAAATGTCCTCCGCCCGCCCCTTCGCGCGCCCCGTAGCCCCCGGAGCTCAGGCGCCGTAGCCGGTCTTCAGCCAGCGGGCGCAGTCGGGCCCCAGCTTCTCCTCGGCCATCGCCTCGTACCAGGCGCTCTCCTCGGCCGTGAGCACGTCGCGCCAGCGGCCGTTCGTGCCCTTGTTGATGAAGCTCTCCGCGCCGCCCTCGAAGATCGCGCCGCCCAGCGGAGCGACATTGGCGGCGTGCCGTTTCATCCAGTCGAAAGTGCAGTGCTCGACCACCGTCGGCCATTTGTCGGCGGGGACCTCGATGCCGAGGAAGTCGGCGATCGCCTGCATCTCGCCTTCCAGGTCGAGCTTGAGGTTGGCGAAGTGGACCAGCTTCACGTTCGGCAGATGGCGCGCGGCCCACCAGCTGGAGATGTTCTCCCAGAACGACCAGAACGGGTGGCCGTCCTTCTCGACGAAAGTGCGGAAGTAGCGGCGGATGTCCGGGTCCGGCCGGCCGATCGGCGGGCCCACGCGCCCGGGCGTCTCGTTCAGCGCCTGGTACCAGAGGTCGTTGGCGCTGGCGTGGTGGTTGTACATGCTCCACACCACATCGCGGCCGTCGCGCGCGATGTAGAGGTATTTGGCCTTCGGCGAGAACACCAGGGCGTCGAGCGGCAGGTGAGACTTGATCACCCGCCGGTGGGTCTGGGCCTCGAGCCTTGCCTTGGTGTCCGGCGGCATGATCCGCAGGTCGAGCCAGGGCGAGAGCTCGTGCACGCGCACGTCCGGATCGCCTTGGAAGACCAGCTGGCTGACGATCTGCTGCATCCAGGTCGTGCCGCTCTTCGCATAGGTGGCGACGACGATGTCGTCGTCGCGGAAGGCGAAGTCGTTCCAGGCGGTGGAGTCCATGTGGTGGTTGAAGAGCTCGCGCGTCTTCTTCGGCCAGGCGATCTGCGTCGCCGGCCGCGACAGGGTGGCGGTGGTCAAGGAGGTTTCCTCTCGGGATCGGATTGGCGGCGCTGATAGACCGGCGTTCGGCCAAATCCAATCAGCGCTTCCGCCGAGCGGGTCTGCAGGAATGAAGAACGCCCGTGTTAGGCTGGCGCGGCGAGGATGAGGACGCAGGCCATGCCGGACGCCGCCCCGGGAATGAGCTCCGACACCGACGCCGCGGCGGGCGCTCCACCCGGAGCCCTGTCGTCGCCGTCAGCGGCGCGCAACCGGGATCCGATCCTGGCCGTGCTGCGCGCGCGGTTGCCGGCCGCGGCCCGGGTGCTGGAGGTGGCCAGCGGCGCCGGCGAGCATGCGGTGTGGATGGCGCGCGGGCTGCCGGGCGCGTCCTGGCGCCCGAGCGATACGGCGGCCGAGGCGCTGGCCAGCATCGCCGCCTGGCGGCAGGCGGCGGGCCTGCCGAACCTCCTGACGCCGATCCGACTGGACGCGATGGATCCCGCCGGCTGGCCGAAGGAGACCTTCGACGCCGTCGTCTGCATCAACATGATCCACATCAGCCCGTGGGCCGCCGCCGAGGGGCTGATGAAGCTGGCCGAGGCCGTGCTGCCGCCCGGAGGGCTGCTCTATCTCTACGGGCCGTATCTGGAGGCGCAGACGCCGCCTGCGCCCAGCAACCTCGCCTTCAACGAAGACCTGAAGCGCCGCAACCCCGAGTGGGGGCTGCGGCGCCTGGAGGACGTGGCGGCGCTGGCCGCCCGTTCGGGCCTGAAGCTGGCCGGCCGCATCGAGATGCCGGCCAACAATCTCAGCCTGTGGTTCGAGAAGGCCGGCTGAGGCGCGCCCCGGCCGGCCGCCCCGCGATCAGAACCGCTTCTGGATCCAGACCCCGTAGGTGCGGGGCTCGGTGTAGAAGACGTTCCGGAACATGCCCGAGGAGTCGTCGGTCAGGTAGAAGTCGGTGATCGCCTCCTCGTCGGTGGCGTTCTTCACGAACGCGCCGATCTCCACGCCCATGTCGGGGTTGGACACGGTCAGCGTCAGGTTGACGTTCTCCCAGCTGTCGATGCGGTCCGTCGGGCTGTTGTAGATGCGGGCGAAGGTCTCGGACTGCCGGTAGTAGTCGCCGCGCAGGGTCGCCGACCAGTTACCGAAGTCCATGGTGTACTGGGCGCCCAGCGAGACGGTCCACTCCGGCGCGTTCGGCAGGTCGTTGCCGCCGATGTTGACCGGCACGCCCTCGCTGACCAGGCCGCCGAAGGCGTTGGCGCCGGCCGCGATGGCCCCGGTCCCGTCGATGTTGGCGCCCGCGCCCGCCGCCGAGGTCAAGGTGCAGACGCCCAGCAGCGTGAACGGGTTGGGCGTGAAGCCCGGCACCTGGCCGTTGGAGATGGCCAACGCCGTCTGGGCCGAGGCCGTCGAGACCACGCAGTTGGACGCCGCGCTCGACTTCACCAGCACCAGGCCCGGGTTGCCCTGGGTCCGGTTGAAGGTATCGATCGAGGTGGTGTCCTGGATCTCGCTGTCGAGCCAGCCGATCGCCGCGTTGAGCCGAAGGCCCGGGATCGGTTGCCAGACGGTCTCCAGTTCGACACCCTTCACCTTGGCGTCGATGTTCTCGTTGATCGAGGTCCGGTTGATGATCTTGGAGACCTGGTAGCCGGCGTAGTCGTAGTAGAAGCCGGTCAGGTTCAGCATCAGCGAACCGTCGAGCAGCGTGTTCTTGGTGCCGATCTCGTAGGCGTCGATGAACTCGGGCTGGAAGATCGGCGAGGTCGGCACGACGCCGATCCCCGGGCTGAACGGCGGGTTCAGGCCGCCGCCCTTGTAGCCGCGGGAATAGAAGCCGTAGACCAGGGTGTCGTCGGTGAAGCCGACGTCCGGCTTCCAGTCGAAGCCGAAGCGGCCCGTCGGCTCCTTGAACTCGGCCTCGAGGATGCGCGGGGCGCCCGGGTTCGGGCCGATGCCCGGCGTGCCCAGCGCCACGGTGTGGTTCTGCACTTCCTTCTTGTCGACCGTGTAGCGCAGGCCGAGCGTCCATTTGAAGCTCTCGGTCATCTGCCAGTAGAGCTCGCCGAACGCCGCGTAGCTCGTCAGATCGTAGGGACCGTAGCTGTCGTAGTAGTTGTGGCCCGACCGGTTCGGGTCGGCGCCCGGGTCGATGGTGATGCAGGGCGCCGGGCCCTGGCAGTTGGCGTCACCGACCGTGAGCAGGTTGTTGATCTGGTAGTAGCCCGTGCCGGTGTTGAACATCACGTAGTAGTCGCCCTGCGTGGTGAAGCGCAGGAACAGGCCGCCCAGGTTGAAGTTGAGCGGCCCGTCGAAGTTCGACTGCAGCCGAACCTCGTGGCTCCAGTTCTCGGTGTAGGCCGAGGAGATGTCGCTGGTCGTGAACCGGTTGAAGGCCCCGTTCTGCGGATCGTTGATCACCCCGTTCGGGAACAGCATCGGGTAGATGGTCGAGGCGTAGCCCGGCACCGCGCTGAAAGCGTTGACCGGGTTCGGCGTCGTGTTGAACGGCCCGCTCGGCGTGTACCGGTTGTAGTCCTGCCGCGTGTAGACTTTGAAGAAGGTGTAGCTGGTCAGCCAGCTCAGCGTCAGGTCGTCGGTGACGTCAAACTCGGCGTTGAACTGATAGATGTCGGTCTTCGACTTGTAGATCGGGTCGAACGTCGACTCGATGTCGCGAATGTCCGGCGTCTGCATCTTGCCGATGTAGGCGTCGCCGGTCTGGAAGCCGCCGAGGGCGCCGAAGAGGCCGCCGAGGGTGCCCTGCGAGTTCACCGTGCCCAGCGCGCTGGGATCGTACAGCGGGGTGGGCAGGCAGCCCTGGCTGAAGAAGCCGCGCTGGATCTGGCCGATCAGGCCGCCGGCTTCCGTGGAGTAGCCGAGGCCGCCGATGTTGGCGGGACCGGGGTCCTTGGTGCAGAACTGCTTGCCGATCCGCGAGCGGTTGTCGTCCTCCTCGAAGTGGTCCCAGACCAGCCACGAGCGGAAGTTTTCGGCCGGGTTGAACGAGACCGTCGCCCGCACGCCCCAAAGGTTGCGGTTGTCGGCGTCGTTGCCGGTGAAGATGTTGTCGCCGTAGCCGCCGCGCTCCAGGTAGGTGCCGGCCAGTCGGGCGGCGAACACCTCGCCCATCGGGATGTTGACCATCCCGCGGAACTTGATCGAGTCGTAGTTGCCGACCTCGGCGCGGACCACGCCCTCGAACTGGTCGGTGGGCTTGGCGGTGATCAGGTTGACCACGCCGCCGGTGGCGTTGCGCCCGTACAGCGTGCCTTGAGGGCCGCGCAGCACCTCGACCCGCTCGACGTCGTAGAACTCGGTCTCGAACAGGTTGTTGGACAGCAGCGGGGCGTTGTTCAGGTGAATGCCGGTGCCGGCGTCGCCCGAGCCCGCCACCAGCTTCGAGCCGATGCCGCGGATCTGGAAGTTGTAGCCGGTGAAGTTCCCCTTGGAGAAGTTCACGTTGGGCACGGCGGTGACGAGGTTCGGCCCGCCCTCGATCCGGGACCGTTCCAGCGCCCCCTGGTCGAAGGCCGACACGGCGATCGGCACGTCCTGCAGCGCCTCCTCACGCCGCTGAGCCGTGACCACCAGCTCGTCGAGGACAGTACCGCGGTCCTGGGCCAGGGCGTCAGTTGCAAGGGTGCTGAGCGCAAGGGCGCTCGTCGCGAGCAGGTGCCGCTTCATGTGTTCCACTCCCCCCGGCCCACGGCCGGTCATTGCGTTTCCGCGTGCGCCGGCTCTTGGGCGGCCAGCGTCACAGCGTGAGCATTACTCACGCCGCTTCAGATGTCACGGATCGTCGAATGTTGATTTTTGACGATGTTGCAAAAACGAGACGACTTCCCGTAGGGAAACCTTGGCGGAGACCTTCCCTCGCCTTCGCACGGAGGGTGATCCCGCAGGATCCGGCTGGAAAAGCGAGCTCCGGCCGTAGGAGCCGAACGGCTTCCCGGACCTGCAGACCGAGGACGAGATCACCCACGACCGTCTACGTGGGTCAGCTGCCGTGGATGCGTCATTGACGGTCGGGATCGACAAACGCCTTCGACACCGAGCCGCCGTTCACCCGCAGCCAGTACAACTGCGACTACACCCACGCCTGGTTCCTGGGCCGGACCTTCACGGTGGGCCTGCGCAGGCGGTTCCAGGCCCAAACGAGAACGGCCGCCCGAGGGGCGGCCGTTCCACTTTCGACGAGCGTCGGGTCGCTTAGAAGATCTCGAAGAGACCGGCCGCGCCCATGCCGCCGCCGACGCACATGGTGACCACGCCGTACTTCGCGCCGCGGCGCTTGCCTTCGTACATGATGTGGGCCGTGCAGCGGGCGCCGGTCATGCCGTAGGGGTGGCCGATGGAGACGGCGCCGCCCGAGACGTTCAGCTTCTCGTTCGGGATGCCCAGCTTGTCACGGCAGTAGAGCAGCTGCGAGGCGAAGGCCTCGTTCAGCTCCCACATGTCGATGTCGTCCATCTTCAGGCCGTTGCGCTCGAGCAGCTTCGGGATGGCGAACACCGGACCGATGCCCATCTCCTCCGGGCCGCAGCCGGCCACGGCCATGCCGCGGTAGGCGCCCAGCGGCTCGAGACCACGGCGCTCGGCTTCCTTGGCTTCCATCAGCACCACCGCGGCGGCGCCGTCCGACAGCTGCGAGGCGTTGCCGGCGGTGATGAACTTGCCTTCCTGGACGTAGCGGCCGCCCTTGAACACCGGCTGCAGCTTCTGCAGGTCGGCCAGGGTGGTCTGCGGGCGGTTGCCCTCGTCCTGGCGGATGGTGATCTCCTTCTCGGAGAACTCGCCGGTTTCCTTGTTCTGCACCATCATGGTGGTGGTGACCGGGACGATCTCCTTGTCGAAGCGGCCGTCGGCCTGCGCCTGGGCGGTGCGCTGCTGGGACTGCAGGGCGTACTCGTCCTGGTGCTCGCGCGAGACGCCGTAGCGCTCGGCGACGATCTCGGCGGTCTCGATCATCGACACCGCCAGTTCCGGCACGTGCTCGGCCAGCCACTCGTCGCGGGCCCGGAAGCGGTTCATCTTGTCGTTCTGGACCAGCGAGATGGATTCCAGGCCGCCGCCGACGGCGACCGGGGCGCCGTCGTTGATGATGTACTTGGCGGCGGTGGCGATCGCCATCAGGCCCGACGAGCACTGGCGGTCGAGGCTCATGGCCGCGACGGTGTTCGGCAGGCCCGAGCGCAGGGCCACGGCGCGGGCGAAGTTGGAGCCCGTGGTGCCCTGCTGCAGCGCCGCGCCCATCACCACGTCGTCGATCTCGGCCGGATCGATCCCGGCCCGCTCGACCGCCGCCTTGACGGCGAAGCTGCCCAGGGTCGGGGCGGTGGTGTTGTTGAACGCGCCCCGGTAGGCCTTCCCGATCGGGGTGCGGGCGGCGGAGACGATGACGGCTTCACGCATGTTCGTCGATATTCCTGACTTCCTTGAGTGTGCGCTGAGTGGCGGACGGACCTAGAGGATCCGCGGGTTCGGCGGCAGCTTGGCGAAGGTCGTGCCTTCGGCGACCATCTTTTCGAGCAGGGCCGCGGGCTTGAAGACGTCGCCCATGGTGGCCTCGAACTCCTTCATCTTGGCCAGCACCTTGTCCAGGCCGACCTGGTCCCCGTAGTACATCGGGCCGCCGCGGTAGAGCGGCCAGCCGTAGCCGTTGACCCAGACCACGTCGACGTCCGAGGCGCGCAGGGCCTTGCCCTCTTCCAGGATCTTCGCGCCCTCGTTGATCATCGGATAGATGCAGCGCTCCAGGATCTCCTCGTCGGAAATCTTCCGCGGGTTGCGGCCGCTCTTCACGATGAAGTCGTTGATGATCTTCTCGGTGACGGGCGAGGGCTTAGCGTTGCGGTTCTCGTCGTAGTCGTAGTAGCCGGCGCCCGTCTTCTGGCCGCGGCGGTCCATCTCGCAGAGCACGTCGCGGATGCTTTCGCCCTTCGACTTCTCCTTCACCCAGCCGATATCGAGGCCGGCCAGGTCGCTCATGGCGAACGGCCCCATCGGGAAGCCGAAGTCGTAGAGGACGCGGTCGATGTCCCAGGGCATCGCGCCTTCCATGACCAGCTTCTGGGCCTCGCGCTGGCGGGCGCCCAGGATGCGGTTGCCGACGAAGCCCGGGCAGACGCCGACCAGCACGGCGATCTTGCCGATCTGCTTGGCCAGCTTCATCGAGGTGGCGATCACCTCCTTGGAGGTGTGGTCGGCGCGGACGATCTCCAGCAGCTTCATCACGTTGGCCGGCGAGAAGAAGTGCAGGCCGATGACGCTCTCGGGACGCTTCGTCGCCGAGGCGATCTCGTTGATGTTCAGGCCCGAGGTGTTGGTGCCCAGGATCGCGCCCGGCTTACAGATGCGGTAGAGGTTGGCGAAGATGTCCTTCTTGATATCCATCCGCTCGAACACCGCCTCGATCACGAGGTCGACGTCGGCCAGATCGTCCATCGAGAGCGTGCCCTTGATCAGGTTCATCCGCTCTTCGACCTGCTGGGCCGTGATGCCGCCGCGGGAGGCGGTGCGCTCGTAGTTCTTGCGCACCACGCCCAGACCGCGCTCCAGGGCCTCGGGCTTCACCTCGACGAGCTTCACCGGGATGCCGGCGTTGGCGAAGTTCATCGCGATGCCGCCGCCCATGGTGCCGGCGCCGATGATGCCGACGCTCTTGACCGGCAGGGTCGGCACGTCGTCGCCCACGTCGGGGATCTTCTGCGCCTGGCGCTCGGCGAAGAAGTAGTAGCGCTGGGCCGCCGACTGCGGGCCCATCATCAGCTCGGTGAACAGCTTGCGCTCGGCTTCCAGGCCCTGGTCGAACGGCAGGTTCACCGCCGCCTCGATGGCCTTGATGTTGTTCTCGGGGGCCATGAAGCCGCGGATCTTGCGGGCGTTGGCCTTGCGGAAGCTGG
>JAQVDF010000049.1 GCA_028698405.1 Phenylobacterium sp.
GCGGTGACCGACCAGTTGCTGGTAGGCGTCGTTGGCGAGTTCGATGACGTGGTCCGGCCCGTTGAGGATGGACATGAAGCGGGGCGCCTGTTGGAACAGGGTGCGCAGGTAGTCCCGCTCCTGGGTCCTCAGTTCGACTTCGGAGGCTAGGCGCGCGTTGGCCCGGCGCAACGTATCGGCGGCCTCCTGGCGCAGCTGCGCCGCCTCGGCGAGCGTCTCGGCGCGGCGGCGCTCGGCCTCGTATGCCTCGGCGCCCGACAGGCCGGCGGCGACCTGACCGCCGAGGGTCTTCAAGTAACCGGCATAGTCCTCGTCCACCGGCCGGTAGGGGTTGGCGCCGACGATCAGCGCGCCACGCGGCCGCTCCGCCCCCTGGTGGACCAGCGGCTTGATGCGCACGGTCACCGGCGGTTTGTCCCAGTCCCCGGTCGGAAGGCCCGGCAACCCTGAGACGTCGACCGAGAAGGATTCCTCGCCCTGCCAGATGCGGGTCAGGTCCCAGAGCTCGTCGCCGAGGGCGAGCGTGTGTGGGGCATAGCGGCTGCCCCGGTCGATCCCCGTCGTCGCCGCCAGCTGGGCCGAGCCGTCCTCCTTGAACAGGTAGGCGAGGGTGAAGGGCAGGTCGCGCTGGTTGTCGCCGAGGTGCCGCTCGACGGCGGCCAGCACCTTTTCGCGGCTATCGGCCGCCGGCAGCGCGGCGCCCAGCTTGCGCAGCGTGCCGAGGCGCCGCTCGGTGATGACCCGGGAGGTTTCCTCGGTGACGGCGCAGAACACGCCTTCGACCTTTCCGGTGTCGCCCAGCAGCGGGCTGTAGGAGAAGGTGTGGTAGGTCTCCTCCGGGAAGCCGTTGCGTTCGAGCAGCAGCAGCAGGCCCCGGTCCCAGGTAGCCTCGCCGTGCTCCAGGACCATCCGCAGGCGGTCCTTGATGTCGTCCCAGATCTCCGCCCACAGCACCTTGGTCGGCATGCCGAGCGAGCGGGGGTGCTTGATCCCCAGGGTCGGGCGGTAGGCGTCGTTGTAGAAGAAGTGGATGTCGGGGCCCCAGCCCAGCCACATCTCGAACTTCGAGGTGAGCAGCAGGCGCAGGGCGACTTTCAGGCTGTTCGGCCACCGCTCGGGCGGGCCGAGCGGCGTAGCGGCCCAGTCGTGGGCGCGCATCAGGCGCGCCATCTCGCCGTCCCCGACGAATATCTCTTCCAGCAGCGCCGGGGCGTTCGCCAAGTCTCAACTCCGTGGAACGGGCCGGCCCGGGAATCGGAAACCGGGCCATCAGTCGAGTAAACCGGCGCGTACGCCCTTCGTTGCGGCCCCGCAGGCGCGGGGCGCGGATCAGCGGCGATCGCCTGGACGGTTTCCGGGCGCGCCTTCGTCGTCGCGCGGCAGCATGGAACCGCGGCCGACCGTGCCGAGCAACTGTTCGAGGATTGTCAGCTCGCGGCCCCGGGTCGGGGTCTCGCGGCCGTTGAAGGCGACCACCTTGCCCTGCTCCAGGGTGATCACGTCCACGCGCTCGACCGTCTCGGTGCCGGGGTCGAAGCTGATGGCGGTGATTTCCCGCTGAGTCACCCGCGGCTTGCGGAAGGCGATGCGTTCCTTCACCTCGGCGATGTAGTACCAGGTGTTGTTGTCGAAGGTGGACGTGGCGGACGGCGAGCCGAGCTTGGTGCGCACCGTGGTCTTGGTGTCGGTCCCTGCCTGGATGTCCTTCGGCGCGGTCTCGATGGCCTGGAAGCCGCGGTAGCTGGTGATCGGCGCACAGGCGCCCGCGGACAGCAGGGCGGCGCTCACGGCGACGAGGGCGGCTTTGCGAAACATCGGGGCTTCAGGACCTGTCAGCTGGATCGGCGGCTTTGACCTAGCCGTCGGGGATACTTAGTTCAATGCCGCCGTTACGCGCACCGGGCGGCGAAATCGAGGCCTATTTCATGATCCTGGACCGTCTGTTCCGTCCCAGGGCCGCCCAGGAAGCGGGGCGGGCGCTCTACGCGGCGGCGGTCGCCGAAGCCAGGCAGCCTCGACTCTACGCCGAACTGGGCGCGCCCGACACGCCGGAAGGGCGATTCGAACTCTACACGCTCCACGTCCTGCTGTTGATCGAGCGGCTGCGGGGGCAGGGGCCGGCCGCAGCCGAGACCTCCCAGGCGTTGTTCGACACCTACATCAGCGCCCTGGACCACGGGCTCCGGGAGCTGGGCGTGGGCGACACCTCCGTGGGCAAGAAGATGCGCCGGCTGGGCGAGGCGTTCTATGGCCGCGGTAAGTCGTACGACGCGGCGATCGCCGCCCTGCCGGACAGGACACCGCTGGTCGCCTTCCTCGGGCGAACCACCTTTGCGGACGCAACGGCCGGCCGGCCCGAAGCCCTGGCGGAGGAGTTGCTCGCCAAGCGCGACGCGCTGGCCGCCCAGGATCTGGCTGGGCTGCTGAGCGGGACCGTGAGCTGGGAGGCGCGGGCATGAGCGGCCATTCGATCAGACTCGCAGACCTCGCTCGCGGGGCGCTGGTGCTGGACATCGCGCCCGACGAAGCGGAGCGGAAGGCGATCGCCAGGCGGCTGGGCCTGATCGGCCTGCCGGCGCTGACGGCCAAGATCACGGTGCGACCGTGGCTGGACGGCGCCGAGATCGGCGGCAGGTTCGAGGCCGTGGTCACCCAGGAGTGCGGGGTCACCCTCGACCCCTTCGATCAGGAAGTGGCGGGCGACATCGACGTGCGGGTGGTGCCGCCCGGGAGTCCGCACGCGCCGTCGGATCCGGCCGGGGAGCTGGAGCTCGATCCCGACGCACCGGACCAGCCCGACGAGCTTGCCGGCGAGGAGATCGACCTGGGCGAGTATCTCGTCGAACACCTCGCGCTCGAGATCGACCCGTTCCCACGAAAGCCGGGCGCGACGTTCGAGTACGAGAACCCCGAGGGTGACGACTCGCCCTTCGCCGTGCTCAAAGGGCTGCAGGATCGGAAGGGCTGAGGACCGCCGAGCCGAATTTTGTCGCCGACGCGCGCGGCTGTATCGTCGACCCCTTGGCCGGCGCGGTCGCTGCAGGGGGTCGTTAGTCCAACCGCTGTGACAGAGACGCTGGTCATATCCGTCGACGCCATGGGCGGCGACCACGGGCCCACCGTGGTCGCGCCCGGCGTGGCGCGTGCGGCCGAAGGGCTGGGCTCCAGCGTCCGCTTCCTGCTGCACGGGGACGAGGCCGCGTTGACCCAGGCGCTGGAGGCCTATCCCTCGTTGAAGGGCCGGGCCGAAGTGCGGCCGGCCGCCAGCGTGATCGCCATGGACGAGAAGCCCGCCCAGGCGCTGCGCCGCGGCAAGGGCTCGTCCATGTGGAACGCCGTCGAAGCGATCCGCAACGGCGAGGCCGGCGCGGCCGTCTCGGCCGGCAACACCGGCGCGCTGATGGCCGTCTCCAAGCTGATCCTGCGGATGGGCGCGGGCCTCGACCGTCCGGCGCTGGTGGCGAGCTGGCCGGGCGCCCGGGGCGTGACCTCGGTGCTCGACGTCGGCGCAAACGTCGACTGCGACGCCGAGCGGCTGGTCGAATTCGCCATCCTGGGGGAAGCCTTCCACCGCGCCGCCCACGGCGTGGAGCGCCCGAGCGTCGGCCTGCTGAACGTCGGCTCCGAGGAGATGAAGGGCCACGAAGAGGTCCGCCAGGCCAACAGGATCCTGCGCGAGGGCCGCTTCGACCTCGACTACCGCGGTTTCGTCGAGGGCGACGATCTCACGAAGGGCGCCGTCGACGTGGTGGTGACCGACGGCTTCACCGGCAACGTCGCGCTGAAGACCGCCGAGGGGGTGTTCCGCTTCATCACCGACGAGCTTCGCACGGCGCTGATGTCGACAACGATGTCCAAGGCCGGCGCCTTGCTGGCGCGGCCGGCGCTGAAGGCCTTCCGCGGCCGGTTGACGCCCAGGGTCGCCGCCCCGCTGCTCGGGCTGAACGGCGTGGTAGTGAAGACGCACGGCGGCGCCAGCGAGCAGGAAATCGCGGACGCCGTCTTTATGGCCGCAGATCTGGCGCGTAGCGACTTCGCGGCGCAGATCGAAAGGAATATGAGCAGGCTGAGCGACGCGGTACAGGCGCCGCCGCCCCCAGCCGCCAATGGAGCCGCATGAGTGACCAGGGTCTTGCGTAGCGTCGTCACCGGTGTCGGCGGCTATCTTCCGGACGAGATCGTGACCAACGACGATCTCGCCAAGGTGGTCGACACCTCGGACGAATGGATCGTCGAGCGGACGGGGATCCGCACCCGCCGCCGGGCCGCCCCCGACCAGGCCGTCTCCGACCTGGCGGTCGAGGCCGCCAAGCGGGCGCTGGCCGCGGCCGGCCGCACGCCGGCGGACATCGACCTGATCATCGTGGCGACCACCACGCCGGACCTGACCTTTCCGGCCACCGCCACCATCGTGCAGCGCAAGTTGGGCGCACCGATCGGCATCGCCTTCGACGTGCAGGCGGTCTGCTCGGGCTTCGTCTACGCCCTCTCGGTCGCCGACGGTTTCGTGACCCGCGGCCGCTCCCGGTGCTGCCTGGTGATCGGCGCCGAGACCATGACCCGGCTGATGGACTGGACCGACCGTGGCACCTGCGTGCTGTTCGGCGACGGGGCCGGCGCCGTGGTGCTCGAGCCGCAGGGCGGGGAGGGGACTATCGTCGACCGCGGGCTGCTGGGCTTCGCGCTGAGGGCCGACGGGACCAAGCAGGATTTGCTCTACGTGGACGGCGGGCCCTCGACCAACGGTCAGGTCGGCAAGCTGCGCATGCAGGGTAACCAGGTGTTCCGCCACGCCGTGGTGAACATCTCCGAGGCGGTGACCGCAGCGGCGGCCGACGCCGGCGTCGAAGTCTCCAGCGTCGACTGGTTCATCCCCCACCAGGCCAACCAGCGGATCCTGGAAGGTGTCGCCAGGCGGCTGGGGATCGACGAGAAGAAGGTCGTGACCACGGTCGGCGAGCACGCCAACACCTCGGCGGCCTCGATCCCGCTGGCCATGGCCCAGGCGGTCGAGGACGGTCGCATCAAGCCGGGCCAGCTGCTGCTGCTGGAAGCCATGGGCGGCGGCCTGACCTGGGGAGCCTGCGTGCTCCGGCTTTGAGCAAAATTGGACCTGGCGGATTGAAGCCTTTGACTTGATGCGACTATCAGGTCATGAGCAGTATCCGACATCGAGCTTGGGCAGGCGCAAGCCGCTGCGGCTCGGCCAAACGTGGTTCTGCAATCTGTACGAGCCTGTCTGACGCTCCGGGCCGCGCCCGGCGGCGGCGGGCGGCAGCGACGGAGGGTCGATGAAGGGCGCTACCGTTACCCGGGCCGACCTGTGCGAGGCGGTCCACGAAGAAGTCGGGCTGACGCGGCAGGACTGCGCGGCCCTGGTCGAGCGGACGCTCGAACTGATGGTCCAGGCCCTCGAGCGGGGCGAACAGGTCAAGCTCTCGGGCTTCGGCGTCTTCCAGGTCCGCTCGAAGCGCGCCCGGATGGGCCGCAATCCGAAGACCGGCGAGCCGGCCGCCATCGAACCGCGGCGCGTGATCGGCTTCCGCGCCTCGCAGGTGATGAAGGCCCGCGTCGATGCAGCCTTGTCCGGAGGCGGTTGACGGTGGCCAAGGGCCCCGACGCCTTTCGCACCATTTCCGAAGCGGCCGAAGAGCTGAACGTGCCGCAGCACGTGCTGCGGTTCTGGGAGACCAAGTTCTCCTTCATCCGGCCGATGAAGCGGGCCGGGGGGCGCCGCTTCTACCGGCCCCAGGACATCCAGGTGCTGCGCGGCGTTCGCCGCCTGCTGCACGAGGAAGGCTACACCATCAAGGGCGTCCAGCGGCTGCACCGCGAGGAAGGCTTGCGCCGTCTGATTGCTGCCGGACAGGGAATCACGTCGCCGCCCAAGTCCCAGGTCTTGGCCGAATCGGCCGAACCGCTCGCGCACGCCGCAGAGCTCGACGAGGCTGGCCGCAGCCGCCTGGAAGCGGCCCTGGCTGAGCTGGAAACGGTGAAATCGCGACTCGATTCGCTACTGCGCCGCTGAAGGCGCAGGTCCGGCGGCTAATAGCGATTGCCCGGCCGGGGGAGGGCGCCTATAACCCGCCCCTCGCGGACGTCGGAGCGTAGCGCAGCCTGGTAGCGCACTTGACTGGGGGTCAAGGGGTCGTGGGTTCGAATCCCGCCGCTCCGACCATCCGCGGAACTCTCCTTGCGGCGGCCCAGCCGCCTGGCCGGGAAACGCCTCCTTCATCGCAATTCGCCCAATCTGGTCCGGTGAAACGGAGTTCGCGCAAGATCGGCCGGCGACGCGCCGCCGTCTGGGCTATCGCGGCGTCGATCGCCGGAATGCTGCTGGCTGCGTCCTGGGCGACGCCGCCCAGCGTCAGGATATCGCACGCTGGCGGTGGGCTGCCGGCGGGACCGATGAGCAACAGACTCGAGGCGTTCGACCGCGCCTATCAGCGCGGCTTCCGGTTGATCGAGGCGGACTTCGAGATCACGCCCGACGGGGCCATCGTCCTGTTGCACGACTGGCAGGGCGCTTACCGCTACTGGTTCGGCCGCACCGAACCCCTCCCGCACGCCGAGTTCATGGCCGCCCGGATGCGCGGCGGGCTTACACCGATGGACTTCCAGGCGCTGCTCGCCTGGCTGGAGCGCCATCCGGACGCCCGGGTGATCACCGACGTGAAGCGGGACAACCTGCGGGTTCTTGCCGGGCTCGCCCAGACTGAGCGGCGCCACCAGTTCATCCCCCAGGTCTATTCCGAGCAGGAGATCGCGCCCGTGCGCGCGATGGGCTTTCGGGACGTGATCTTCACCAACTACCGCGCCAAGCTCGGCCGCGACGAGCTGCGCCGGCTCGATCCGGCTCTCTACGCGGTCACCGTCCCCTGGCGGGAAGCGGCGGACCTCGACCGGCGGGTGTTCGTCCACACGGTGAACAGCCGGCCGCTCCACACCTGGCTCGTGCTGCGCGGAATCGACGGAATCTACACCGACACCCTGGCGCCCTGAGGCGCTACTTCCCGCGATTCATCCAGTAGATCAGCGGCAGGATGGGAATGAACCAGAAGGTCCCGGCGATCACGAAATAGGCCAGCTCGACGAGCCGGTTGTCGGGCAGCCTGTCGGCAATGCTGGTCGCGACGGCCACGTAGACGGCGAGAAACGCCAGGATGCCGATCAGTCCGATGAATTTGCGGGTGCGGGCGCCCAAATCCGGGTCCTCTCGATGACTGATGGACCGATAGGCGCCCCGCGCCCCCTTGCCAAGCAGGGCGTGGAGGGGGCAGGGAGGCGCAAAGTCGCGGGCGACGTGGTCGAATCCGCCCAATTTCCGCCGAGAAGGGGCCCCACCGCCCGGCCATGACCTCGTTTCTGCGTTCCGACCGGTCCCGACCGGTGGCTGTATGGTTGCTGATCGTCGCCGCTTTGGTGGTTGCGATGGTGGCCGTTGGCGGGGCGACCCGCCTGACCGGCTCGGGCCTGTCGATCACCGAGTGGCGCCCGGTCACCGGCGCGATTCCGCCGCTGAACGCCGCCGATTGGAACTCCGAGTTCGCCAAGTACCAGGAGATCCCGCAGTACAAGCTGCTGAACCGCGGCATGAGCCTGGCCGAGTTCAAGACCATCTACTGGTGGGAATGGATTCACCGGTTCCTCGGCCGGCTGGTGGGCGCCGTCTTCCTGATCCCCTTTGCGATCTTCCTCGCCCGCAAGGAGATCCCCCGCAGGCTCGTTCCGCGCTGCATCCTGCTGTTCCTGCTGGGCGGGCTGCAGGGCGCAATCGGCTGGTGGATGGTGGCCAGCGGCCTGTCCGAGCGCGTCTACGTCGCCCCCGAGCGACTGATGGTGCACCTGGGCCTGGCCTTCGCCCTGTTCGCGACGCTGATCTGGACCGCGCTCGACGCCTGGACGGGGGCGGCGCGCCAAACCCTGCCGAGTCCCTGGCGGCGCGGCGCGATGCTGCTGGTCGGCCTGATCTTCCTGCAGATCCTGCTGGGCGCGCTGGTGGCCGGCAACCACGCCGGATACGTCTACAACGACTGGCCCCTGATGAACGGGCGGCTGATCCCCGACGACTATCCGGGCAAGGGCGTCTGGGCGACCATCGCCCACACCCAGGGGCCGGTGCAGCTGCATCACCGGCTGATCGGCTACCTGCTGTTCGGCGTGGCCCTGTTCACCGCCTGGCGGGCGGCGCGCACCCACTATCTGTCGCCCCAGGCCAAGCAGCTCGCGTTGATGGTGGCCGCGGTGGTGACGCTGCAGGCGGTGCTCGGGGTGGTGACGTTGATGGCCGGCGCGCCGCTGGGTCTGGCCCTGGCGCACCAGCTGGTGGCCGCGCTCATGCTGGGTCTGGCCGTCGGCTTCGCCTGGCGGGTGCGCCGGGTCTAGGCCCTGAAACGCTCCCACGGGCCGGTGATCG
>JAQVDF010000050.1 GCA_028698405.1 Phenylobacterium sp.
CGTGAACGATCACGTCGACGGGGGGCCTCGCCGCCCTCGTCCCATATAAGCATGGGGGTCGTGGCGGTGGAGGGCGCTGACCGAGGTTGCGCCGGAAGGGCGCGCTTATGCGCTCATCGGCAAGTCAGGTCAAGAAATCCGCGAGTCGCGCGCCTACCTCCCGCCGCTGTGCGGGGGAGGTAGGATGCCGGTCGCCACCCGCCCCACGAAGGGGAGGGACGGCGGGGCCGTTCCGGAACGCCGCATGGACGGGCGCCGCGACGACCGATAAATCCGGTCCATGGCCATCGGCGTCTTCGATTCCGGGGTGGGCGGGCTGACCGTGCACCACAAGCTGGTCGAGCGGTTCCCCTCCGCCGACTTCGTCTACCTCGCCGACCAGGCCAACACCCCCTACGGCGGTCGCGGCGGCGAGGAGATCGTCGAGCTGACGCGGGCCGGCTGCATCCGGCTGTTCGACGAGGGCTGCGACCTCGTCGTGCTGGCCTGCAACACGGCCGCGGGCGTGGCGCTGCGCCGGCTGCAGCAGACCTGGCTGCCCGGCTACCGCAAGGAGATCGGCCGCAAGGTCAACGTGCTGGGCATCATCGTTCCGACCATCGAGGCGGCCACGGGCCTGCCCTGGGAGCACGAGCCCGACCGGCTGCCGGAGAAGGTCGAGAAGGTGGACATCCTGGCGGTGTTCTGCACGCCGGCCACCGCCCGCAGCCGCGTCTACGAGATCGAGATCGACAAGCGCCGTCAGGACGTGGCGGTGTTCTCCGAGCCCTGCCGGGACCTGGCCCGGATGATCGAGACCGGCGCGTCCGCGGTGGAGCTCGCCCAGACCATCGAGGGCCACGTCAAGGCGATCACCACCCGCATCGGCCGCTCGCCCGACCGGGCGATCCTCGGATGCACCCATTACGAGATCGTCGCCGACATGTTCCGCGCGGCTCTGCCGCCGGGCACGCCCTTGATCCACCAGCCGCAGGCCACCGCCGACGCCCTGGCCGCCTATCTCGAGCGGCACCCCGAGTTCGACCCGGGCTCCAGCGGCGTGCGCCGCTTCCTGACCACCGGCAAGCCGGGCGTTCAGCACAGGCTGGTGGAGACCTTCTGGGGCGCCCCGCTCGCCTTCGAGGCCGCCCGCGAGGCCGTCTGAGGGGTTCGGCCCGACCTCCGGCCGCGAAAGCCCTTCCGCCCGCGCCCGACCTGCGGCAGCGTCCGTTCCGATAAGAGGGAACGACAGGGGCAGCCCATGCGCGCAACTTCGATCGCCGCCTTCGCGGCCGTCCTGGCGGTCGCCGGACCCGCCGCCGCGGAGGTGGTGGAGCTGAGCGAGACGAGCTTCCGCTCGCGCCACACGGTGCAGATCGACGCCCCGCCCGAGCGCGTCTACGCGGCGCTGGGCGAGATCGGCCGCTGGTGGGACCCGGCGCACACCTATTCCGGCAAGGCCGAGAACATGACCCTGGAGCTGAAGCCCGGCGGCTGCTTCTGCGAGCAGGTGGGCGCTGGCGGCGTGCGGCACGGGGTGGTGGTGCTGGCCCTGCCCGGCCAGACGCTGAGGCTGGATGCGCCGCTCGGGCCGCTGCAGGAAGAGGGGGTGGCCGCCGCCTACACCTTCGCCATCAAGGCCGCGGGCGGCGGCGCGGAGGTGACCCAGACCCTGCACGTCGGCGGCGCGCGGCCGGGCATGCCCGCCCAACTCGCCGCGCTCGTCGATCAGGTGCTGGGTCAGGCTCTGCTCGGGCTGGAACGATATCTGGAGACCGGCGAGGGCGGCTGAGGGCGGAAGATCCGGGGGCGCTGGAGGGGGGGACGAGCGCCCCCGGATCTCGGCGCAGGTGATGGCGTTACCTGCGCCCTCGCCTCTGGGAGAGGCCTTCCGAATAGCGGCGCGCTGACTACAAGGCCAATCGATTGTCTCTGGAATTGAGATAGAAACCCTCTATCTTCAATCCATGCTGCCGACCCTGCGCCAACTCAGCTACCTGAAGCTGCTCGCCGAGCAGGGCTCCTTCTCCAAGGCGGCCGGGGCGGCCCACGTCACCCAGCCGACCCTGTCGGCCGGCATCCAGGAGCTGGAGAAAATCCTCGGCGCCCCGGTGGTCGACCGGGCCCGGTCGGGGGTGATCCTCACGCCCGTGGGGCAGGAGGCGCTGGCCCGCGCCCGCACCATCCTCAACGAAGCCGAGGAGTTGGTGGAGGCGGCCCACAACGCCGGCCAGCCGCTGACCGGCCGCTTCCGCCTCGGCGTCATCCCGACCATCGCCCCCTTCCTGCTGCCCAAGGCCCTGCCGCTGCTGCGCCAGCGCTTCCCCAAGCTGCGGCTGTTCCTGCGTGAAGACCTGACCCAGCGGCTGGTGAGCGCCCTGCGCGCCGGCCAACTGGACGCGGCGCTGATCGCGTTGCCCTACGACGTGGCGGGCCTGGCCTGGGCGCACGTCGCCGACGACGAGCTCTACGCCGCCTTCCCGGCCAACCACCGGCTCGCCGCCGCGCCCAAGACCCGGCCGGCGGACCTCGAGCAGGAGGACCTGATCCTGCTGGAAGACGGTCACTGCCTGCGCGAACACGCGCTGGCCGCCTGCGGGCTGCGGCCGCCCAAGGCGCACGGCGAGGAATCCTTCGCCGCCACCTCGCTGCCGACCCTGGTGCAGATGGTGGGCTCGGGCCTGGGCGTCACCTTCCTGCCGGCCATGGCGGTGGACGCAGGTCTGGCCGAGACTGCGCCGATCACGGTCCGCCCGATCGACGCCGAGGACCCGCGCCGCGAGATCGTCGTCGCCTGGCGTGCCGGCTCTAGCCGGGCCGCCGACGGCCGCCTGCTGGCCGAGACCCTCAAGGAAGCCCGCTAGAGCCGTTCCTGTCGTACGGGCGCCTGCCCGAGCGCGCTTGTATCCGCCCGCAATTCGATATATCTAAAATTTAGACATATCTAAATAGGGTCGAAATATGAGAGATTTCAGCCATCATCACCATCGCGCCCGCTGGTCGAGGTTCGCCTTCGGCCACGCGGGCGTGGGCGGGCGTCATCGCGGGCGCCGCGGCGGCCGCATCGAGCGGATGCTCGAGCACGGAGACCTCAAACACGTGCTGTTGGCGCTGATCGCCGACCAGCCGAGCCACGGCTACGAGCTGATGCGCCAGTTGGAGGAGCGCACCGGCGGCGCCTATCGGCCGAGCCCGGGCGTGGTCTATCCGACCCTGGCCATGCTCGAGGACGAGGGGCTGATCCGTCCCACCGGCGCCGAGGGCGGCCGCAAGCGGTTCGAGGTGAGCGAGGCCGGCGCCGCGGCCCTGGAGCAGCAGAAGCCGGTGGTCGAGGCCATCTTCGCCCGGCTGGAAGAGGCGGCGGCTCGTTCGGCGCTCGCGTCTCCCAAGGTCCTGCGCGCGATGGAGAACCTGAAGACCGCCCTGCGCCTTCGCCTGTCGCGCGGACCGCTCTCAGACGCGCAGATCGAGGCCATCGCCGCGGCGCTCGACGAGGCCGCGTCCAAGGTCGAGCGGACCTGAGGCTGGTGCGGAGCCCTTCCGCTGTCGTATGACGGCGTTATGCAGCTTCGCCTTGCGCTCGCCGTCGCCGCCGTCGCCCTCTCGGGCTGCGTGAGCATGTCCCGCTCCGAGGCGGTCTCGCCGCTCGCCGCCGAGCTGGCCGGCGGCAGCCGGGTCTCGGAGATCCGCCTGACCCGGTCCGACGCGTTGAAGGTCACCGACGAGTTCGACGACATCTTCAGGAGCCGGGTGAAAGCCAGGCTCGACGCCTGCGCCACCGGTCAGCGCCCGCTGCGGCTCGAGGCGGAGCTTGAGCGCCTCGACAAGGCCAACCCGGTGGTCACCGCCGTGGTGGCGGGCTCCAATGTCCTGCGCGGTTCGGCCCGGCTGGTGGACGTCGAGACCGGCGAGACCGTCGCCGACTACAAGGTCGGCAAGACCATCGTCGGCAGCCGCTTCGCCGTGGTGGTCATGGGCGAGGCCGAAGAGCAGCTCTCCGACGCCTTCGGCGAGGAGCTGTGCAAGCAGGCCTTCGCGCCGCCCGCCGCCGGCTGACCGCCGCCAGGCTCAGTCCATCAGCTTCTGCGTCAGGTAGACGTAGTGCCGAGCCCAGCGCTGGGCGTTGAGCTCGGGGTCGGTGGCGTTGGCGTGGCCGCCGAAGGTGTTCTCGAAATAGACGTAGGGCTTGCCGAGCGCCTCCAGCCGGGCCGCGAACTTGCGTGCGTGGCCTGGATGGACCCGGTCGTCGCGGGTGTTGGTGGTGATGTAGGGCTCGGGATAGTCCGCGTCCGGCGCGAGCTTCTGATAGGCCGAGTAGGCGGCGATGAAGGCCCGGTCCTCGGAGACCTCGGGATCGCCGTACTCGCCGATCCAGGACGCGCCGGCCGGCAGCCGGTGATAGCGCAGCATGTCGATCAGCGGGCTCTCGATCACCACCGCGTTGAACAGCTGCGGGTTCTGGGTCATCGAGACGCTGGTCAGCACCCCGCCGTTCGAGCGGCCGTAGATGCCGAGCCGGCGTGGCGAGGTGATCTTCCGCGCGATCAGGTCCTTGGCCACGGCGGCGAAGTCGTCGAACGCCCGCTGGCGCTTTTCGCGCAGCGCCGCCTGGTGCCACGTCGGGCCGAACTCGCCGCCGCCGCGGATGTTGGCCAGCACGTAGGCGCCGCCCCGCTCCAGCCAGATCTTGCCGAGTTCGGGGCGGTAGGCCGGCGTCTGGGCGATCTCGAAGCCGCCATAGCCGTAGAGCAGCGTGGGCGTCGAGCCGTCGAGCTTAAGGCCCTTCTTCGCGACCACGAAGTAGGGGATTCGGGTTCCGTCCGTGCTGGTCGCCGAGAACTGCTGGACCTCCAGGCCGTCGGGGTCGAACCGCGCAGGCAGGGTCTTCACCGTCTGGGCGGCCGCCGCGCCCGCGTCGGCCAGCCACAGGGCGTCGGGCGACAGGAAGCCCTCGGTGATCAGGAACAGGGTCTCGTCCTTGCCCGAGCCGCTGACCAGCGCGACCGAGGCGTCGGCGGGCAGCGGCAGGCGCCGGGCGGCCCAGCGGCCGTCCTGGCGGCGCCAGACGTCCACCGCGCCCTTCACCTCGTCGAGGATGGAGACGACGAGCGAGCCCTTGGTCTCGGCCGTCTCGGTGATCGCCTGCCGCTCGGAGGGCTGGAAGATCAGCTCCAGCTTCGCCGCCTTAGGGGCGCGCCGGAAATCCCCGATCGGCAGGCCGACCAGGGCGCCGGCGGCGAAGTCTTCGTGCGGCTCCTGCAGGGTGAAAACCGCCCGGCCGTCCACATAGGCCTGGTAGGCGGCCCGCCGCGGCAGCGGCAGCTTCAGCGGCCCGGCGTCGGTCAGCAGGCTGAATTCGCTCTCGAAGAAGGTCAGGCCACGGGCGGCGATGATCCCGTCCACGGCCCCGCCCTCGGCGCGCAGCACGATGGCGCTGGCCGAAACGTCGGTCGGGTCGCCACGGAACACCTCGGTCGCGGTCCCGTCGCGGCGGACGGTCTTCAGCACATAGGGATAGCCGGAGGTCGTGACCTCGCCCGGCGTCCATTCGCGGCCGACGATCAGGGTGTCGGCGTCCAGCCAGGCGACGTCCTGCTTGCCCTCAGCGAAGCGGAAGCCGCCGTCCACGAAGCGGGCCTCGGCGGCGTCGAACTCGCGGAACTCCACCGCATCGCCGCCGCCGTCGGAGAGGGCGATCAGGCAGCGGGTCTCGGCGGGCTTCAGGCACGTCGCGCCGTGGAAGAACCAGTTGCGGCCCTCCGCTTCGGCGAGGGCGTCCAGGTCGAGCAGCGTGCGCCACTGCGGGCTCGCTTTGCGGTAAGAGGCCAAGCTCGCATGCCGCCAGACGCCGTGCGGGCGCTCGGCGTCCTGCCAAAGGTTGTCCACGCCGCCGGCCCGAAGGCGCGGGATCGGGATGCGGTCCTCGGCGGCGAAGATGGCCCGCGCCTCGGAAAGGTAGGTCTGGTAGCGCGGATCGCCCTCGAGCCGTTCGCGCGCCCTGGCGTTCTGGGCTTCCACCCAGGCCATCGCCCGGGGGCTGTCGACCTCCTCCAGCCACGCGAAGGGATCGTCCTCGGCCGCCGCGGCGACGCCGGCGGTCAGCATCAGGGCGCAGAGGCCCGAAACCACGGATTTCATGGGCGGCTTGATAGCCGATGGACGGCGCGGACCGCTACCGCGGCGGGGCGTCGCTCAGTCGCCGAGTGCGCCGGCGCGCATTTTTCCCTATATGGCCAGGGCCATGAGCCGTCCGTTCCTGAAGATGAACGGGCTCGGCAACGACTTCGTCGTGGTCGACGCCCTGACCGCCCCGTTCGCCCCGACGGCGGACGAGGTGCGGGCGATCGCCGACCGCGGGCGCGGGGTCGGCTGCGATCAGCTGGTGGCCATCGAGCCCTCGCAGCAGGCGGACGTGCGCGTGCGCTTCTGGAACGCCGACGGCGAGGCGGTGGGAGCCTGCGGCAACGCCTCGCGCTGCGTCGCCCAGTGGGTGATGGATCGCACCGGCAAGGACGAGGCGGTGCTGGAGACCGACGGCGGCCTGCTGCACGCCCGGCGCGCCGGGCGCAACGTCACCGTCGACATGGGCCGCCCCAGGCTCGCCTGGCACGAGATCCCGCTGGCCGAGGACATGGACACCCGCGGCATCGAGCTGCAGGTCGGCCCGATCGACAATCCGGTGCTGCACACCCCGGGCTGCGTCTCGATGGGCAATCCGCACGTGGTCTTCTTCGTGCCCGACGCCGAGGCCGCGCCGGTGCGCGAGGTCGGCCCGCTGATCGAGCGCCATATGCTTTTCCCGGAAGGCGTCAACGTGGGCTTCGCCCAGATCAAGGCGCGCGACCGCATCCGGCTGCGGGTCTGGGAGCGCGGCGCGGGCCTGACGCTGGCCTGCGGCACCGGCGCCTGCGCCGCTCTCGTCGCCGCCCACCGCCGCGGCCTGACCGACCGCAAGGCGACGCTCGAGCTCGACGGCGGCCAACTGGTCATCGAGTGGCGGGAAGGCGACGACCACGTGCTGATGACCGGGCCGGCGACGCTGGAATACGAGGGCCGGCTGCCGTGAGCGTCCACACGGTCATCCGGCGCGTGCCGGCGCCGGCTTCGGCCGCCGACCCCGCGCCGCAGCCTGACGACACGTCCGCCGACGTGCGCATCGTCACCTTCGGCTGCCGGCTTAACGCTTACGAGAGCGAGCAGATCAGGGCCCGGGCGGCCGAGGACGGCCTGACCGACGCGGTGGTGTTCAACACCTGCGCGGTGACCGGCGAGGCGGTGCGCCAGGCCCGCCAGGCGATACGAAAGGCCCGGCGCGAACGGCCCGGGGCCAAGCTGATCGTCACCGGCTGCGCCGCCCAGATCGATCCGGCCGCCTTCGCCGCCATGGAGGAGGTGGACCTGGTGCTCGGCAACGCCGAGAAGGCCGCGCCCGGCGCGTACGCCCGAACCGCCGAGCCCGGCCGCGTGCGGGTCGGCGACATCATGAGCGTGCGCGAGACCGCCGGCCACCTGATCGACGGGCTGAAGGACCGCGCCCGCGCCTACGTCGAGGTGCAGAACGGCTGCGACCACCGTTGCACCTTCTGCGTCATCCCCTACGGGCGCGGCAATTCGCGTTCGGCCCCCGCCGGCGAGATCGTCGAGCAGGTGCGCCGGCTGGCCGCGGACGGCTATCGCGAGGTGGTGCTGACCGGCGTCGACCTGACGAGCTGGGGCGCCGACCTGCCGGGCGAGCCGACCCTGGGCCAGCTGGTCGGGCGCATCCTGCGGCTGGTCCCAGAGCTGCCGCGGCTGCGGCTGTCGTCCATCGACGCGGCCGAGATCGACGCGGACCTGATGCGCTGCCTCGCCGAAGAGGAGCGGCTCGCCCCCTACCTGCACCTGTCGCTGCAGGCCGGCGACGACATGATCCTCAAGCGGATGAAGCGGCGCCACCTGCGGGCCGACGCCCTGCGGCTGGTCGCCGAGGTGCGGGCCGTCCGCCCCGACGTCGCCTTCGGCGCCGACCTGATTGCGGGCTTCCCGACCGAGACCGAGGCGATGTTCGAGAACACCCTGGCGCTGGTCGAGGAGGCGCAGCTCTCCTTCCTGCACGTCTTCCCGTTCAGCCCCAGGCCGGGCACGCCGGCGTCCCGCATGCCGCAGGTTCCGCGGCCGCAGGTCAAATCCCGCGCCGCGCGCCTGCGCGCGGCGGGCGAGGCGGCGCTGGAGCGCCACCTGCAACGCCAGCTCGGACGCACCGTCTCGGCGCTGGTGGAACGGCCGGGCTTCGCGAGGGCCGCCGACTTCACCGAAGTCGCCTTCGACGGCGAGGCCCCGGTCGGCGAGATCGTCCCCCTGCGCATCGTCGGCCACGACGGCGCCCGCGCGCTGGCCGTGGTGGCCTGACTTCCTCTCCCCCTCGGGCCACGCCTCGGGGGAGAGGGGATCA
>JAQVDF010000051.1 GCA_028698405.1 Phenylobacterium sp.
GGTTCTGGAACACCACGTCGATGGTCTGGAGATAGAACTCCTCGGTCAGGTCCAGCACCGACAGGTACTCGTCGTAGAACTCGAGGTGCTTCTCGGCGGAGTCGCCGTCGCCCTTCATCAGGTCCTGCAGGTAGCGCAGGTGGGCGTTCTGGTGCCGCTCGAGGTTCATGGACATGAAGCTGTAGAGCTGCACGAAGCCCGGATAGACCCGCCGGCCCATGCCCGGATAGGGCGGCGGGACGGTGTAGATCATGTTCGACTCGAACCAGGTGAACGGCTTCTCCTCGGCGAGCTTGTTGGTCACCGTCGGCGAGAGCCTGGCGTCGATCGGCGAGCCCATCAGGGTCATCGACGCCGGCCGGGCGGGGTCGGCGTCCTCGCTCATCAGGCTGGTCGCGGCCAGCACCGCCGGCCCCGGCTGACAGACCCCGACCACGTGGGCGCGCGGACCGACCACCGCCAGCATCCGGCGCACGTGGTCGATGTAGTCGTGGAAGTCGAAGCGACCCTCCAGCACCGAGACGTCGCGGGTGTTCGACCAGTCGGTGATGAACACCTCGTGGTCCTGCAGGAAGGCCTGCACCGTGCCGCGCAGCAGGGTCGCGTAGTGGCCAGAGAGCGGGGCGACGATCAGCACTGCGGGCTCGGGCGTGGTGCGGCCGGCGGCGCGCAGCTGTTCGGGATCGCGCCGGAAGCGGGTGAGCCTCACCCAGGGGGTGGACCAGACGACCTCGGGGGTCACGGCCACCGGCCGGCCCTCGACCTCGACGCTGTCGATGCCCCAGGCGGGGCGGCCGTAGCGGCGCGTCAGGTTGGTCATCAGGTCGGCCGAGGCGTAGATCCTCCGGCCCACCTGGGTGTCGCGCCAGGGGTTGAGCGGCGAGCTCCACAGGTCGCGGGTCATGCGGGCCGTCAGCCGCAGCGGCGCGGAGTGATAGTAACCCGCCTCGTACATCGAGTAGAGCATCGCGCCCCCAGTCCTTGCCGCGGCGCAGCATACTCGCCGCCTGGTTACGGAAGCCTCTGCCGGCCGCCGGTTCCCGCAGTGCAGCACGAAATGCGCCGTGGGAGAAGCCAGCTCTACCGTGACGCGACGGCTCCCGCGACGCGGCGCGACGGCGCAGGGCGCTAGAGTCCTACGCCCCCTGCTTCTCCATCTCGCGGCGGATGACCTCGGCGGCCTGGTCGGGGCCGAGCTGGTGGGTGACGGCGTTGGCGAAGCGGCCCTTGGGGTCCATCAGATAGACGGCCGAGGAGTGGTCCACCTGATAGGTGTCGGGGCAGTCCTGCGGCGCCTTCAGGCGGTTGCGCTCGGCCGGATCCTCGGCCGGGCAGCTCAGAGCGTAGTAGCCCTTGTAGGCCTTCACCACCTGGGCGACCTGTTCGGGCGTGCCGGTCAGGCCGAGCACGCCGGGGAAATTGGACAGGTAGGTGGCCAGCTGCTGCGGGGTGTCGCGCGCCGGGTCGACCGAGATGAAGACGATCTGCAGCTTCTCGCCGCGCGGACCCAGCTTTTCGCGGGCGTCGATCAGGGTCTGCAGCGTGGTCGGGCAGACGTCGGGGCAGTAGGTGAAGCCGAAGAAGACCGCGCTCCACCTACCCTTCAGCAGGGACTCGTCGACCGGTTGGCCGGCCGCGTCGGTGAGCTGGAACGGCCCGCCCACCGCCGAGGCTTGCGGGCCGCGCGAGAAGACGCCGCCTTGCCAGGCGATCGCGAGGCCCGCGATCACCGCCGAGACGATGATCAGCACGAAGATCAGGGAACGTCTTGCCATGGCAGGTCCTTAATGGGCTCGTCAGCGGGATCGTTCTCGACGATCCTGGGAGCTCGATGGCGACACTCACCAACCAGCAGGGTGCGGGCGGGACGGCGGCCGTCGATAGGCGAGGACCGTCGGCGCTGCAAGCCGATCCGGCTCTTGGGCGCCGAGTCGACCGGCCCAGCCGGCTGAAGATCCGCACCCTCGTCAACCTGCGCTGGCTGATCATCGCCGGCGAAGTGGTGATCCTGGCCTTCGTCGGCCTGCTCATGGGCTTTTCGGCGCCCTACGAGCTGTGTTTCGCGCTGATCGGGCTGTCGGCCTGGCTGAACCTGCTGATCGGCGTCGCCTCGCCCGGCCAGCGGGTGGCCGGGGACTGGGAGGCGGCCGGCCAGCTCGCGCTCGACATCGCCCAGATCACCGGCCTCGTCTACCTGACCGGAGGTGCGGGCAACCCCTTCATGCTGATCCTCATCGCCCCGGTGACGGTGGCGGCCGCCACCCTGCCGCTGCGGCCGGTGCTGGCGGTCGGCGGGCTGGCCATCGCGGCCTCGCTGGCCCTGGCGCTGTTCGCCTGGCCCGGCGCGGACGGCCTCGCGCCCCTGCCCTACCGCCTGGGCGCGGCGGCGGCGAACCTGGCCGGCATCGTGCTGATCGCCGGCTACGTGCGCCAGGCGGCCGAGGGATCGGCCCGCATGGCCCTGGCGCTGGACGTCACAGAGGCGGTGCTGGCGAGGGAAAAGCAGCTTTCGGCGCTGGGGGGCCTTGCCGCCGCCGCGGCCCACGAGCTCGGCACCCCGCTCGCCACCATCAGCATCGTCGCCAAGGAGATGGCCCGCGAGGCGCCCACCCCGCAGGTGAAGGAGGACGCCGAACTGCTGATCGCCCAGGCCGAGCGCTGCCGCGAGATCCTGCGCCGGCTGAACGAGACCCCCGAGACCGGCGACGAGGTGCACGAGCGGATGAGCCTGCTGCAGCTCGTGCAGGAGGTGATCGAGCCGCACGCCGACCGCAAGGAGGTGCGGGTGGAGGCCATCGTCACCGGCGCTCCGGGCGCGGCCGCCCCCTACATCATGCGAATGCCCGAGATCACCCACGCCATGACCGGCTTCGTCGAGAACGCCGTCGACTTCGCCAAGAGCGAGGTGCTGGTCAGCGCCCGCTTCGACGCCGAGACGGTGACCGTCGAGGTGCGGGACGACGGGCCCGGTTTCGCTCCGGACGTGCTCGCCAAGCTCGGCGAGCCCTACGTCACCACCCGTCCGGGGGCCGAGGGCTCGCGCACCGGACACATCGGAATGGGGCTCGGCTTCTTCATCGCGAAAACGCTGTTGGAACGCACTGGGGCGGTTGTGACGTTTCAGAACAGCCGCCCGCACGGCGCCGTCGTTGCGGCGCGCTGGCGGCGCGACCGTATCGAGACGCCGGGCCTTTGAGGCTTGCGCAGCTCGCAGAACGATAGACAGAATGACGCAGTTTCGCGTTAGGGAGCCCGCCAGGGTATCGACCGATGGTTGACCTCTCCGCCGAGATCGAAGCCCTCCCGGACAAGAGTCTGCTGGTGATGGACGACGACGCGCCGCTCCGCACCCGGCTGGGACGGGCCCTGGAGCAGCGCGGCTTCCAGCCGACGCTGGTCGGCTCGGTCCAGGAGGCTCTGGCGGCCGTCAAGGCGAACCCGCCGGCCTATGCGGTCCTCGACATGCGGCTCGAGGACGGCACCGGACTGAAGGTGGTGGAGGCCGTGCGCGAGGCCCGCCCCGACGCCAAGGTGATCATGCTGACCGGCTACGGGAACATCGCCACGGCGGTCGCCGCGGTGAAGGCCGGGGCCGTGGACTACCTCTCCAAGCCCGCCGACGCCGACGACGTCGCCCGCGCCCTCCTGGCTCGCAAGGACGAGGCGCCGCCGCCGCCGGAAAACCCGATGAGCGCCGACCGGGTGCGCTGGGAGCACATCCAGCGGGTCTACGAGCTGTGCGGCCACAACGTCTCCGAGACCGCCCGCCGCCTCAATATGCACCGCCGCACCCTGCAGCGCATCCTCGCCAAGCGCGCGCCGCGGTAGTCTGAAATCTCAGGAGAGAGGTGACAGGTAGCGCTGCGCGCAACCAGTCACCGAAGGCTACCTGTCACCCCCTGCCGCCCCCCTACTCCAGCACCGTCGCCTCGACGCCCGCCGCGCGCATGGCGGCCAGCCGTCCGAAGGCGATGGTCAACGCCTTGCGGCGCGCGCCGGCCAAGGGAACGCTCGGCGCTTCGCGCAGCACCGCCCCGCCGAACGCGTCGGCGACGATCAGGCCGGGCTCTTCGGGCAGGATTTCGCGCGGAAACTCCGGGGCCACCGCAAAGGCGAAGGCGTCGCAATAGGGGCGGTACTCGTGCCACTTCCCGTCGGTGCGGAAGTCCTCGACCGACGACTTCACCTCGACGATCAGGATCTCGCCCTTGCGGCCGAGGGCCATCAGGTCCGCCCTGCGCCCGTTCGGCAGCGTCACCTCGGTCAGCGGCGCATAGCCGAGCGCCGCCAGCAGCCGGGCGGTCCCGCGCGTGACCGCGGCGGTGGTCTCCGGCCGGGAGACCGAAACGACGGTGACGGACACCTCCATCGCGCCACCCTGTTGCCGTTTCGTTCCAAGATCAAGGGGACTCCGCGCCACAGGCGGGCGCAGCCCGACGGCCCCGGCGTCAATGGGGCGTGAACAGCAGCTTGCCGGTGTCGTAGCCGAGTTGCCGGATGCGGGAGATCGCCGCCGAGCGGGCGGAGGCCGGCATGTTTTCGTCGCGCGAGAACAGCCAGACGTAGTTGCCGCCGGGCGTCGCCAGGATGAACCAGCTCTGGTCGGGGGCCCGGTCCAGGATCCAATACTCCTGGTTGATCAGGCCCATGAAGGTCATCTTGACCTTGGCGTTGGTGTCCGGGTCGACGACCTTGGCCCCGGCCTTCACCGTCTTCATGGGACCCGAGACCGCGCCCTGGCGGCAGATGTTGGTGACCGAAAAGCCCTCGCCGGTGCGCACCCAGTCCACCGCGGCGGCGAAGCAGTTCTTCTGGCGATGGTTGTCGAAGCGGGCGATCTCGTACCAGCGCCCGCTCATCTTGGTCAGGTCGATCTTGTTGGTCGGCTGGGGCGCGCCGGCGAGCGCGGGCGATCCCAGCAGGCACAGCGCCATCGCGCCGGCCAGGACACGTGCGAACATGCGTTGGCCTTCCTCCGCAAGTCTGCTGAACCCGGCCAGTCCCGGCCGGTTCCTCGAAGTCTACTCCGCCGCGATGTTGATGGGAGCCTTGTCGCGGCCCTTGAAGTTGATCTCCTGTAGATAGCGGATGCCGTCCTCGGCGATGTCGTCGCCCGGCATGCGGTCGCCCTCGGCCGCCACCTCGTCGAGGTCGACGTACATGGCGTAGAAGCTGCGGGTGCGCTCGGTGATCAGGCCGGCGTTCCAGAGCGTCTTGATCAGCACCCGGAAGATGTTGGTCTCGCCCTTGAACTTGCGCGTGGGGTCGCGCTCCTTGCGCCGCTGGACGATGTCGGCCACCACCCGCTCCGGATCGAGCCCGAAGCGGCCGTAGATCTCCGCCTGCTGGCGCGGATCGCCGCGGTCGAACAGCAGCTTCTGGGCGCAGTGGGCGGTCCAGTCCTCGACGATATTTCGCTCGGCCTGGGTCAGCTTGGGGATGGTCCGGTCGGCCCAGATCTTCCCGAACTTGTGGTGGAAGGCCTCGTCGGTCATCACCAACTGGAACAGCTTCCGGGCCAACGGGTCGCGGTTGTACCTGAAGCCGTTGGAGAAGGCGCCCATCGCCAGGCCTTCCACCAGCATCTGCATCCCGACGATCTTCTTGTAGACCTCGGGCGCCTCGATGATCTCCACCAGCAGCGCCTTCAGCGCCGCGCTGCATTCGGTGGGCCGGCCCCAGCGGGCCTTGATGTACTTGGCGAAAGCGGTGACGTGCCGCGCCTCCTCGCGGGTCTGGTTGGCGGCGTACTCCTGCGCACCCTGGTCGTAGAGCACGTGGCACAGGCTGGCCGACAGGTTCAGAGCCCCCTGCTCGCCGTGCAGGATCGAGGAGAAGTTGCGCAGCTGCATGTAGTTGATGAAGGCGACCCGCTGCTTGGGGTCCTTCAGCGTCTCCGCGACGTAGGGCAGGCGCAGCAGCGGCTGCTGCTCCTCGGGCATCATCGGCTCGTTCTCGATGTCGAACGGCTCGTCGAAGTCGATGTACTTCTCGTCGAGCGGATCCCAGAAGTGGTCGTGGGTCGCCGAGATGATCTTGTCGAAGGCGGTGGAGCGCTCGTTGTAGCGGTCGAGCGTCAGCATCGACTCGAAGTCGTCGGGCGCCACCGCGCCGTACATGGCGTCCTTGGTGATGTTGCCGTCGGCCATCGCCTGAACCTCTCCCATTCGCCCGTCTGACGCAGGCATTCTTGAAACTCTCGGCCGACGAACGATGTTCGTCAAAGACAAAGTGACGCCGCGTCACGGGGGACGGGCGTCACAGGCAAGGCTCGGGGAGGAGCTTGAACGGAGCTAGCGGCGAAGCGGGAGGAGCGCGCGCAGGGCCGGATCGCGCAGCCACAGGCCCGCCCAGGCGGCCAGGCCGACGTAGACGCCGAACAGCAGGTGGCTGGCCAGCGGCGAGCCGGCGATCAGGTGGGTGCAGATCGCCCCGCCCAGGTAGCCGGTCAGCAGCACCGCGCCCAGCAGGGCCGTGCGGGGGATGGCGTAGAGCAGGGTGATCCAGGCCAACAGGACGCCGAGCCCGAAGCCCGATCCGGCGGGCAGGCCGAGCTGGCCGACCGTCTCCTCGACGATCGGCAGGCGCACCAGCTTGATGCCGGCGTCGAAGGCCAGGAAGGCGATCGTCAGGCCGCTGAGCACGCGGCCGGTCCAGAGGGCGATGCGGCCGCCGCGCGGGGCGATCGGCGCGTAGTCGGTGCGGGTCGAATGAATGGCGCTCACGGGTCGGTCCTCGCGTCTGTCCTGCTCCTAGGACGCGCAAGGCCGGCCGGCGCCGACACGCGGGCGGTATTATTTCGGCGCGGGCGGCTCGGAAACCGGCGTCGGGATGCCGCCCGGCTCCGGCGGCTTGAAGCGGAAGCCGAAGGTCGTGACCTGGCCGCTCTTCAGGTCGACCACGGCGAGCTGATCGACCTCGACGGGCCGCCGCTCGCGCGGCCGGGCGAGGTCGCGCTCCGGCTGGCTGCCCATCAAGGCGAGCGTCGTCTCGCCCGGCATGACGGCGTCCAGCCGCGCCTCCGATCCCGGAAAAAGCGAACGCCCGCCGGAGAACCGACGGGCGCTCGTCCCCTCACCCCGGCGGAGGGCGACTACTCCGCCGCGATCCGAATGGCCTTGGCCTTGTCGCGGAAGTTGATCTCCTGGAGGTACTTGATGCCCTCCTCGGCGATGTCGTCGCCGACCATCTTTTCGCCTTCGCCCCGCAGCTCCTCGAGGTCGACGTAGGTCGCGTAGAAGGCGCGGGTGCGGTCGGTGATGATGCCCGCATTGAGCAGCGTCTTCACCAGCACGCGGAAGATGTTGCTCTGCTCCTTCATGCCCTCACGGCGCACTTCGTCGGTCATGATCTCCGCCATCTCGGCGATCACCCGCTCGGGGTCGAGACCGAACTCTTCGTAGAGGTCGCGCTGCTGGGTCGGAGCGACCAGGTTGAACAGCAGCGTCTGGAAGCAGTGCGCCGCCCAGGTCTCGATGATGGCGTGCTCTTGTTCCGACAGCTTCGGAATGGTCCGGTCGGCCCAGATCTTCCCGAACTTGTGGTGGAAGGCCTCGTCGGTCATGACGAGCTGCATCAGCTTGCGGCCGAGCGGGTCGTTGAGCTTCTGGAAGAAGGTGGCGAAGGCGCCCATCGCCAGGCCTTCCACCAGCATCTGCATGCCGATGATCTTCTTGTAGACCTCCGGCGCGTGAATGATCTCGACCAGCAGCGCCTTCAGCGTCGGGCCGCATTCCACCGGCCGGCCCCAGCGGGCCTTGATGTAGCGGGCGAAGGCCGTGACGTGGCGGGCCTCTTCGCGGGTCTGGTTGGCGGCGTATTCCTGGGCGCCCTGATCGCGCAGCACGTGGCACAGCGAGGCCGACAGGTTCAGCGCGCCCTGCTCGCCGTGCAGGATCGAGGAGAAGGAGCGCAGCGCCGACTGGTTCACGAACCGGACGCGCGACTTGTGGTCCTTCAGGTGGTTCTTGACGTAGTCCGTCTGGAGCGGCCCGACCATGTCCTCGGGCATGATCATCTCGTTCTCCATGTCGAACGGCTCGGAGAAGTCGATGTACTTGGGATCGAGCGGATCCCAGAAGTGGTCGTGGGTCGCGGAGATGATCTTGTCGAAGGCGCTCGAGCGGGCGTTGTAGCGGTCGAGATCGAGCATGGACTCGAAATCGTCCGGCGCCACGGCGTCGTAGATCAGGTCCTTGGTGATGTTACCGTCAGCCATTGGTCTCTCCCATAAGCCGGACTTTTTCTCGTTACCGACGTTCTCTCAAAGATCGCGCGCGGGGTCAACAAAGATGACAGGCGCGTCAACTTTGTTTTAGATCGGAAGAGCACA
>JAQVDF010000052.1 GCA_028698405.1 Phenylobacterium sp.
CCGACAGAACCCGGATCAGGTCGCCGCGCACGGTGCAGCAGACGCAGCCGTTGTTCATCTCGAACACCTCTTCGTCGGCGCCGACGATGAGGTCGTTGTCGATCCCGACTTCCCCGAATTCGTTGACGATGACGGCGTACTTCTTGCCGTGGTCTTCCGAGAGGATGCGGTTGAGCAGGGTGGTCTTGCCGGCGCCGAGGTAGCCGGTGAGCACGGTGACGGGGGTCTTGTCGGTCATGCCGGACATCTAGTGGGTCGGAGGGCCGGAGGGAATGCCCCTCCCTTAGTCCTTCATCGGGAAGGAAGGTCTAGGCCAGCAACGCCTGCGCGATCTTCTCCCGGGTGAAGGGCAGCTCGCGGACACGGGTCCCGAGAGCGTGGGCGACGGCGTTGGAGATGGCCCCCATGGCCGGGCCCTGAGACAGCTCGCCGATGCCGAACGGGCGCGGGTCCTTGGTGTTGATCAGCTCGATCTCCACGGGCGGGACCTCCGAGAAGCGCAGGATCGGATAGTCGTCCCAGGTGGTGGTGGCGATCCCGGCCCCGCCCAGGCGCACCTGCTCCTTCAGCACCCAGCTGGCGGCCATGATCATGCCGCCCTCGATCTGGTTGCGGGCCCCGTCCGGATTGACGATCAGGCCCGCGTCGGCGCAGCACCACAGCTTCACGAGCTTCACCTCGGCCTCGACCTCAACCTCGGCGACGGCGGCGCAGTAGCCGGCTCGGTCCCGGTGGCGGTCGTAGGCCAGGCCCAGCCCACGGCCGGCGCCGGGCGACCAGCGGCGGCTCCAGTCGGCCATCCGCGCCACGGTCTCCACCACCGCCCGCCCGCGCGGGTCGACGATCATGGAGAGCCGGTAGGCCAGCGGGTCCTGGCCGGCGATCTCGGCCAGCTCGTCGATGAAGCTCTCGCCGACGAAGGTGTTCACTGGCCCGCCCAGGCCGCGCAGCGAGGAGGTGCGCACCGGCGTCGGGACCACCAGGTGCTCGAGCGTGCGCGAGGCCGGGATGTCGTAGGAAGGGATGGCGTTGAGGATGCCGCCGGAGAAGCGCGGCGCGCCGGGCGGCGGCTGCGGCGGAGGCGGGGGCGGCGGGGCGTCCGGATCCTTCGGCAGCGCCAGCTCGGCCAGGCTGCGGCCGCGGCCGACGTGCGGGCCGCTCCAGATCTCGGCGGTGTAGTCCACCAGCCGGCCGGAGGGGTCGAGTTCGGCGGCCAGCTCGATGTGCATGGCGGCGCCGACCGGCGACCAGCCGAACTCGTCCTCCCGCCGCCACTGCGCCCGCACCGGCGCGCCCGGCCGGCGCAGGGCGATAACCGCTGCATCCACCGCCGCATCGTCCGCCCCGTTGTGGCCGTAGCAGCCGGGCCCCTGAGCGTGGATCACCTCGATCCGCTCGGGATCGAGGCCGCTGATCCGCACCAGCATCTGGCGCAGCGGATAGACGCCCTGGCCGTGGGTCCAGACGGTCAGCTTCCCGTCCTTGAACTGCGCCAGGCCGCAGGACGGGCCCATCGAGCCGTGGGCGATGTAGGGCTTGCCGTAGGTCGCCGCGTGGCGCCGGCGGTTGGAGCCTTCGGCCGGCTCGGCCCCGGCCGGGTGGTCGGTGTGCGGCAGCGTCTTGAGCGAGGCGGGCTCGGTCAACGCCGGGGACAGGTCGCGGGCGTACTCCCAGACGGCGTGAGCCTCGGCCGCCGCCAGCGCCCGAGCCGCGACCTGCTCGCGCAAGGCTATGAAGGCCACGAACGCCCCGTCGCGCAGGATCTCCACCTCGCCGCCGGCCGCCGCCCTCACAGCCACCTCGTCCAGCTCGGCAAGCCTGGCCTTCGGTCCCGGCTGGCGCAGCACGCGCGCATGCACCATGCCCGGCAGGCGGATGTCGTGCAGGAACGCCTCGCCGAACAGCTTGGCCGGCAGGTCGAGCCGCGGCTGGCTGGAGCCGACGATGCGGTGCTGGTCCGGGCTCTTCCAGCGGGCCTGGCCGGTCGCCGGGCGGACCAGGTCGACTTGCGGCGCCAGCGTCCAGTAGTCCTCGCCGCAGGGCAGGCCGTTCACCAGCAAAACGCCGTCGCGGATGTCGATCTCCTCCGGGGGGCAGTCGAGCCGCTCGGCCGCCTTGGCGACGAACAGCGCCCGCACCTCGGCGCAGGCGGCCCGCACCGAGGCGCCGGAGCTCTCGACGCTCATCGAGCCCACCGTCATGCCCTCGTCGGGGACGGCGCCGGTGGCGGCGTTGACCACCTCGATCATCGACAGCGGCAGGTCGAGCTCCTCGGCGGCGATCTGGGCGAGCGCCGTGAGCGTGCCCTGGCCGTACTCCACCTTGCCGAACGCGACGCGGGCGAGGCCGACGGTGTCGAAGCGCACCCAGCGGTCGAGCTCGGGGTTGGCCTGCAGGGTCGCCGGGATCATGCCGCTGCTCCTTCGCGCATGCGCCGGGCGGCCAGGGCGATGGCGTCCATCACCCGGTTGTGCACGCCGCAGCGGCACAGGTGCCAGTCCAGCGCCTGGGCGATCTCCTCGCGGCTGGGGTCGGGATTGCGATCGAGCAGCGCCTTGGCGCCGATCAGGATGCCCGACAGGCAGTAGCCGCACTGTCCGGCCTGCAGTTCGAGGAAGGCGGCCTGCAGGGGATGCGGATGCTCGGGCGTGCCGAGTCCCTCCGAGGTCAGCACCGCCTTTCCCTCCACCGCCTCCAGCGGCAGCAGGCAGGCGGCTTCCTCCTTGCCGTCCACCAACACGGCGCAGGCGCCGCATTGGCCGAGGCCGCAGCCGTAGCGGGCGCCGCTGACGCCCAGATCGTTCCGCAGCACGTCGAGCAGCGGGGCGGTCTCCTCCGCCTCCACCGCCCGCGTCTCGCTGTTGAGGATGAGTTCGATCGTCCGCCGCACGCGCGCCTCCCGTCGGAGGCGGCACGAAATCACCGGTCGGCGAAGCTGACAACCGCGCCTTGACCCGGCCAGGGTGTTATAGAATAACACTTGCCGCCTCCGGCCAGCCGACGAGCCCTCCTTGACCGCCCCGCCCACCGACCCGGCTCGCTCCGAGGACGCGCTCGACGCCTTCCGCGAGAACCGCATCTATCTGGGCGCCGATCACAGCCGCAACGAGCGGCGGACGCTGATCGTGGCGGGGATCACCATCGTGGCGCTGGCCGTCCAGCTCGCCGGCGGGCTGGCGTTCAACTCGATGGCGCTGATCGCCGGGGGGCTGCACAACGCCGCTCACGTGGCCGCCCTGGGCGTGGCCGCCCTGGCCTATCGGCTGGCCCGCCGATGGGCCGCCGATCCGCGGTTCACCTTCGGCGCCGGCAAGCTCGGCTACCTCGCCGGCTTCGCCAACGCCGTGGTGCTGGCCTTCACCGCGCTGCTGATCGCCGCCGAGAGTCTCGAGCGGCTCATCTCGCCCGAGGAGGTCGCCTACACCGAGGCCATCTGGCTGGCCGCCGCGGGCCTGGTGCTCAGCGTCGTGTGCATGCTGATCCTGAAGCCGGCGGGACGGCATCGACACGAGGGCGGCGACCTCAACCTCTCGGCGGTGCATCTGCACCTGTCGGCCGACGCCATCGTCTCGGGTCTGGCGATCGCCGGCCTGGTCGCCGGGCGCGCGCTAGGCTGGAACTGGGCCGACCCGCTGATGGGCCTGGTCGGCGCGGCCCTGGTGGGGCACTTCGCCCTCTCTCTCGTGCGGCGGGCGGCGGGCGTGCTGCTGGACGTCAATCCGAGCCCGGCGCTGGCCGAGGAAATCCGCCTCCGGCTGGCTGCCGAGGGCGAGCGCGTCATCGACCTGCACCTGTGGCAGCTCGGCCCCGGCCACCATGCCGCGGTCGTGGTGCTGGCCGCCGAGCGGCCTGCGCCGGTGGAAGCCTACCGCGCGCGGCTTGCCGAGCTGCCGGGCCTGAGTCACCTTACCATCGAGGTGCGGGGGACGGACGCCGTGCATTCGTGCGCGTGAACGGGTCGCTCACGTTGACTCAAGCGCCGTCCTCAGTATAAGTCCGCGCCTCTCGCCCGCGGGGCCTCTCGCGGGCGCAAATCTTTTTGCGACAGCAGGCTTTCCATGTACGCGGTGATCAAGACCGGCGGCAAACAGTATCGGGTCCAGCCCGGCGATCTTCTCGTTGTCGAGAAGCTCGACGGCGAGCCGGGTGCGAACGTCGCCTTCGGCGAAGTGCTGATGCTCGGCGATGGCGATGCGATCACCGTCGGCGCGCCGACGGTCGACGGGGCCACCGTGTCGGCCACCCTGATCGAGACCCGCAAGGGCGAGAAGGTGAAGATCTTCAAGAAGATCCGCCGTCAGGGCTACCGCCGCACCCAGGGCCACCGGCAGCTCGAGTCCGTGCTGCGGGTCACCGCCATCGAGGGCGACGGCAAGTCGGCCAAGTGGGACGGCGAGGTCGACCTGACCCCCAAGGCCGTGCTCGACGCCCGCGCCCGCGGCCTGAAGATCCCCGGCCTGACCGCCGAGGCTCCGGCTGCTGCGCCCGCCGCCGCCGAAGCGGCGCCCAAGAAGGCCGCGCCGAAGAAGGCCGCCGCCAAGGCCGAAACCGCCGCCGCGGAAGAGGTGAAGGCCCCGGCCGAGACCGAAGCCAAGGCCGCCAAGCCGAAGAAGGCCGCGGCCCCGAAGGCCGCCAAGGCCGAAGGCGAAGGCGAAGCCAAGAAGGCCGCGCCGAAGAAGGCCGCCGCCAAGAAGGACAAGGACGCCGAGTAAGGCGTCCGAAGCGAGTTTAGGAGAGCGCAATGGCTCACAAGAAATCTGGCGGCTCCTCGCGCAACGGGCGCGACTCCGCGGGCCGCCGCCTCGGCGTAAAGAAGTTCGGCGGCGAAGCCGTGATCGCCGGCAATATCCTCGTGCGTCAGCGCGGCACCAAGTTCTGGCCGGGCGACAACGTCGGCATGGGCCGCGACCACACCCTCTTCGCCACGGCCAACGGGTCGGTGCAGTTCGTGACCAAGCGCGACAACCGCACCTACGTGATGGTGGCCCCGGCCGAGGAAGGCGCCAGCTAGGCGGAACCCTCCTACCCGGTTCCGCCGACTTCGATTTCAGGCGGACCGGACGATGCTTCAAGCGGGGAGTCCGGGTCGCCTGGGCTCCCCGCTTTGCATTTGCGCGGTCCGAACCGAGGCCGCGGAGGAGGAAGAGATGAGTTGTCTTGCCATCTCGCCATTTGTCGAAAGCCCGCGGCTTCGGCTGCGCGGGCCCTGCGAGCGCCACCTGCCGCACCTGGCGGAGCTGGCGAACGACTACGACGTCGTGAAGATGACGGGCTCGATGCCCTACCCCTACGGGCTCGAGGACGCCCGTACGATCCTCGACAAGGCGGCCAGCCTCGATCCTCGCCGCGAGGCGATGTTCGTCATCGAGCACGACGGCGGGCCCATCGGGGTGCTGAGCTTCGTGGCCGGCCCGCACGGCCGCACCGAGATCGGCTACTGGCTGGGCCGCCCCTACTGGGGCAAGGGACTGGCCACCGAGGCGGTCCGGGCCGCCATGGACTGGGCCGGCTCGGACTGGGGCAAGCGCGTGGTCGTGGCCTGTCACAACGCCGACAACCCGGCCTCCGGCCAGGTGCTGATCAACGCCGGCTTCCTCTACACCGGCGACGTGGAGATGAAGTTCTCCAAGGCCCGGGGCGACAAGGTCCCGGTCCGCTGGATGGTGTGGCTGGCCTGACCTTTTCCACCCGCCCCCGTCGGGATGACGCCGCAGGGGCGGGCTGTTAAGTCGGGGCCGCCGAAACTCAACGAGGCCGATGCATGACCGTCTCCGCGCCCATCGCCGACCTGCTCGCCGGCCGCCACGCCGCCTGGCGCTGGGGCGCGGTGCTGGTCGGCAGCTGGCTGCTGGCCGCGTCCTCCTGGATCGAGGCGCCGATGCACCCGGTGCCGATGACCATGCAGACCTACGCGGTGCTGCTGATCGCGGGCCTGGCGGGCGCGCGGCTGGCCGGCGAGATCGTCGCGGCCTGGCTCGCCCAGGCGGCGCTCGGCCTGCCCTTCCTGGCCGGCGGCGACGGCGGGCTCGCTCACTTCGCCGGCCCCACCGGCGGTTACCTGGCGGGATTCCTCGCCGCGGCGGTGATCGCAGGCTGGCTGGCCGAGCGCCGCGGCGGCCGTGGCTGGCTGGCGCTGGGCGCGAGCTTCCTGCTGGGCCACGCCCTGATCCTGGCGGCCGGCTTCGCCTGGCTCTCAACCCTGGTCGGCCCGGCCGCGGCCTGGAGCGGCGGCGTCGCGCCCTTCCTGGCCGGCAGCGTGCTGAAGACCCTCCTGGCGGCGGCCAGCGTCAAGCTCGCCGAGCCCCGCCTGCGCCAGACGAGCGGCCGATGAAGTTCCTGGATCAGGTCAAGGTCTACGTCCGTTCGGGCAACGGCGGGGCCGGGGCGGTCTCGTTCCGGCGCGAGAAGTACATCGAGTACGGCGGCCCCGACGGCGGCGACGGCGGCAAGGGGGGCGACGTGTGGGTGGAGGCCGTCGAGGGCCTGAACACCCTGATCGACTACCGCTACCAGCAGCACTTCAAGGCCGGCACCGGCGTGCACGGCATGGGCCGCAACCGTCACGGCGCCAACGGCGAGGACGTGGTGCTGAAGGTGCCGGTCGGCACCGAGGTGCTGGACGAGGACAAGCAGCTGATCGCCGACCTGGACGCGCCCGGCAAGCGCATCCTCCTGGCCCGCGGCGGCAACGGCGGCTTCGGCAACACCCATTTCAAGGGCCCGATCAACCAGGCCCCGCGCCACGCCAACCCCGGCCAGGAAGGCGAGGAGAAGGCCATCTGGCTTCGGCTCAAGCTGATCGCCGACGTCGGCCTGGTGGGCCTGCCCAACGCCGGCAAGTCGACCTTCCTGGCGGCGGCCTCGGCGGCCAAGCCGAAGATCGCCGACTATCCCTTCACGACCCTCGCGCCCAACCTCGGCGTGGTCGACCTTTCCGAAGGCGAGCGGTTCGTGCTGGCGGACATCCCCGGGCTGATCGAGGGGGCCTCCGAAGGGGCGGGCATCGGCACCCGCTTCCTCGGCCACGTGGAGCGCACCGCCGTGCTGATCCACCTGGTGGACGCCACTCAGGAGGACGTCGGCCAGGCTTGGAGGATCATCCGCCACGAACTGGAGGCCTACGGCGAAGGGCTGGAGGACAAGCCCGAGATCCTGGCGCTGAACAAGGTCGACGCGCTCGACGACGAGGCCCGCGAGGCCAAGGCGGCCGAGCTCGCCGCCGCCGCGGGCGTCCAGCCCCGGCTGGTGTCCGGCGTCTCCGGCGAAGGCGTGCGCGAGCTGCTGCGCGAGGCCTACACGCTGGTGCGCCGGCGCCGCGGCGAGATCGTCGGCGACGAGGACGGAGACGAGGCCGAGGCCGCGCCCGCCAAGGAGTGGCGGCCGTGAGCGATCTTCCCGGCGCGCGCCGGCTGGTGGTCAAGGTCGGCTCGTCGCTCTTGGTGCGCGCCGACGGGGCGGCGAACCGCGAATGGCTGGAGGCGTTGGCCGCCGACCTCGCCCGCCTGCGCGCCCGCGGCCAGCAGGTGCTGGTGGTCTCTTCCGGCGCGGTGGCGATCGGCCGCCGGCGCCTGGGCCTGAAGCGTCGGACCCTGACCCTGCCCGAGAAGCAGGCCGCCGCCGCCGCCGGACAGTCGGCGCTGATGCGCGCCTGGGAGGAGGCGCTGGAGCCGCACGGCCTCGTCGCGGCCCAGGTGCTGCTGACTCGCGACGATACCGAGGTGCGCCGCCGCTGGCTGAACGCCCGGGCCACCGTCGAGACGCTGCTGGGGCTGGGCGTCGTGCCGGTGGTCAACGAGAACGACACCGTCGTCACCGAGGAGATCCGCTACGGCGACAACGACCGGCTGGCCGCCCGCGTCGCCCAGATGATCGGCGCCGACGTGCTGGTGCTGCTGTCGGACGTCGACGGCCTCTACACCGCCGACCCCAGGCGCGATCCGGACGCCCGCCACCTGCCGCGCATTTCCGCCCTGACGCAGGAGATCGAAGCCATGGCCGGCGGGGCGAACGCCACGGCCGGCGTCGGCACCGGCGGCATGGCCACCAAGCTGGCCGCCGCGCGCATCGCCCAGTCGGCCGGCTGCGCCACCGTCATCACCCTGGGCGACCGGCCCGCGCCCCTGCTGGCCGTGGAGACCGGCGAGCGGGCCACCGTGGTCGAGGCTTCAACCACGCCCGCCGCCGCCTACAAGGCCTGGATCGCCGGCTCGCTCGCCCCGGCAGGCACGTTGTGGGTCGACGCCGGAGCCGCCAAGGCGCTGCTGACCGGCAAGAGCCTGCTGGCGGCCGGCGTGCGCCGCGCCGAGGGCCGCT
>JAQVDF010000053.1 GCA_028698405.1 Phenylobacterium sp.
GTCAGCCGGGTGCGAAGGTCGCCGTCGGCGAGACGGCCGGCCGGATCGCGCCCGACGTATTCGGCCACCACCTGATCGATGGGCCGTTGCTCCGTCGCGCGGCGCGGAGCGTCTTCGTTGCGCTGGCGCTCGTACTGCAGGAGGCGCTTGCCTACGGTCCAACCGCCGTTCAGCGGGCCGACCAGGTTCTCCTTGGGCACCTTCACGTCGGTGAAGAAGGTTTCGCAGAACGGCGAACGTCCGGCGATCAGCAGAATGGGCCGCACCTCGACACCCGGCGAGCGCATGTCGATCAGCAGGAAGCTGATGCCCTCGTGCTTCTTCGTCGTGTCGGTGCGCACCAGGGCGAAGCACCAGTCGGCGTATTGCGCTCCGCTGGTCCAGATCTTCTGCCCGTTGACCAGGAAGTGGTCGCCCTTGTCCTCGGCGCGCGTCTGCAGGCTGGCGAGGTCAGAACCCGCACCCGGCTCGGAGTAGCCCTGGCACCAGCGGGTCTCGCCGCGGCAGATCGGCGGGATGTGCCGCTTCTTCTGCTCTTCCGTGCCGAACTCCAGCAGCGTCGGACCCAGCATCCGCACGCCCATCGTCCAGCCGATCGGATTCCATCCGCCCGCCTTGCGGATCTCCTCGCGCAGCGCGCGCGCCTGCTGCGGACTCAGCCCGCCGCCGCCGTATTCCTTCGGCCACGTCGGCGTGCCCCAGCCACGGCCGCACAGCGCCGCCTTCCAGGCCTCGACCTCGTCGCCCTTGGGGTCCGGCTCGCCCGCCTGTGGCGCCCGCCCGGCCAGCGACTTCGGGAAAGCCTCGTCCAGCCAGGCCCGCACCTCGGCGCGGAAATCTTCGAGCTCGGCGGTCTGGGCAGGCATGGGCGGCTTCCTCGCGATGCGGCGGCGCTTCGGCTTATACGGAATAGTGCGTTGGTCAGCAAACGCTCTGCCCCAAAGCGGCGTTGAGGGGCGCGGCCAGCCTGCTATCGTCCGGCGCATGGGAGAGCCCGCGACCCGACCTGCGCCGAGCGAGCTGTCGCGCGCCGAGCTCTACGCGCGGGTCTGGCGCGAGCCGCTGAGCAAAGTCGCCGCCGAGCTGGGGATCAGCGCCAACGGCCTGGCCAAGATCTGCGACCGGACCGGCATCCCCTACCCGACCCGCGGCCACTGGGCGAAGGCCAGGGCCGGCCGCGCGCCGGAGCCGCCGCCGCTGGCGGCCCCGCCGGAGGGCGTCGGCGAGACGGTGCGCATCGCCCCTGGCCAGCCGCTCACCCGCCGCCCGGGCGTGCGCCTCTCGCCCGAGGCCCGCCACGAGCAGCTGCTCGACATCGCGGCGCGGATCGTGGTCGCCGAGGGCCTGTCGGCGCTGAGCATGAAGCGGCTCGCCCGCGAGGCCGGCCTGACCCCCCCGCGCGCCTACCACTTCTTCCCGACCGTCGACGACCTGCTGGTGGCCTTGGCGCGCCGCGAGCTGGCCGCCGTGCGCGCCGCCCAGCAGAAGCGGATCGACACCGCCGAGCGCCCGGCCGAACGGCTGCGGCTCTCGACGGTCACCTACCTCGCCCAGGTCGCCGAGCGCGGCGTGCTCTTGCAGACGCTGCAGACCGCCCCGGCCGTCCGCCGGGGCCTGCGCAAGGAGCAGCGGGCGCTGCGGGCCGGCAACACCGAGGTGGTGGCCCGCCGCTTCACCTACAGCCACGGGGTGCCGCAGGACGTCTCGCGCGCGGCGACCAACGTGCTGACCAGCGCCGTGCTGCGCACCGGCCGCATCCTGGCCCGGGGGCGACTCGACCTTGCCACCGCGCAGGATCTCGCCGCCGAGATCGTCGAGGCGGGCAACCGCCGGCTAGCGGCGAGCTTCCGCGGCTCTGCGGCGGGCGACGTCCAGGACGCCTAGCGACAGCTCCCGGCAGACGAGCGCGCCGCGCTCGACATCGAGCTCGCCCTGAAAAGCCAGCCGTCCGCACTCCTCGGGCATGGTCAGGCCAACGCCGATCGTCGCTACCGCTTCGCGGATGGAGAGGCCGAGCTCGTGGCGCAGGCGCCGGGCGAGCTTCCCCACCAGCCGGTCGCGAAGACGCGCCGCCGAACCCGAGACCCGCCCGCGCATGAAGCGGTCGCGCAGGATCAGCTGCGCCAGCGGCCCGTGCGCCGCCACGTGTCGATAGTAGGCCTCGGCCGCATCGGCGACCGCCGCCTCGAGCGGATCGCGCTCCAGCGCCGCCGAGATCCCGTCCTTGGCGAGGCGGCCGAGGTCGCGCGCCAGAAGTGCGTTGTAGAGGTCCGGCGGCTCGGGGAAGTAACGGTAGACCAGCGCCTTGCTGACCTTGGCCGCGTCGGCCAGCTCCTGGACCGGCAGCGGCAGCACGCCCTGCTCCAGCAGCCGCGCGGCCGCCACGTCGAGCAGCAGTCCGCGCCTCGCCTCCGGCGCCAGCCGCCGTCCCCGCCGCAGGCGGCGACGCTTTACCTCCCCCAGGGCTCCAGCCTTCGCCATCCGCCGTCCCCGCCGCAGGATCGCGGCATAGCCTCGGTCGTTCGCCCGCGTCGGCCTGTCAAGCACGGGTCGCCGCAGGGCGCGGCGCACATCACATTGGTTATAGTGCGACGGTCATCAAAAGACGGCGACAAGTCGCGGAATCCGGTTGTCGCTCCGGAAAGGCGGTGCAATGCTTCCCCCAACGAGACCAAGAGACAGGGAGAGGCGCCGGGATGCCGTACGCCCAGGGGCGGATCTTTCACGACGCCGACAGCCACGTCATGGAGCCCGCCGACTGGCTCGTCCCGTTCGCCAACGAGCCTTGGAGGGAGCGGCTTCTCCGGCGCGATCCGCCCTCGACCCGGCCGCCCGTCGAGCCGCCCAAGGAGAAGGTGATCGAAGGGCTGATCGCTGGCCCGAAGGGAAAGCTCGCCTACGGCGCCTACGAGCCTGCCGAGCGCGTCCAGGCCCTAGACGAGTTGGGCTTCGCCAGCCAGCTGATCTTCCCGACCTCGGCCCTGCGTCCGTTCCGCACCAGCCTGGACGAGGAAGTGCTCTATGCCGGGGCCCGCGCGGCCAACCGGGCGATGGCCGCCTTCTGCCGCGACCCGCGCCTCATGGGCGTCGCCTACGTGCCGCTCGACAACCCGGACCGCGCGCTGGAGGAGGCGCAGGAGGCGATCCGCCTCGGCTGTCGCGCCATTTGGGTGCCGTCGACCCCGGCCGGCGACAAGTCGCCGGGCCATCCGGACCTCGACTCCTTCTGGGCCCTGCTGGCCGAGAAGAAGGTCCCGTTCGTGCTGCACATCGGCGCCGGCTCGCGCACCCTGCCGCAGGAATACGTCAACAACGGCAAGCCCAAGTCGCCCGACCTGCACGGCGGCGGCGAGAACCTGCGCTTCAAGGACTATGTGGTGCTGCCGCATTCGGCCGAGATGTTCCTCGGCGCGCTGGTCTATGACGGCCTCTTCGACCGCCAGCCCGAGCTGCGCGGGGGCGTGATCGAGTACGGCGCCTACTGGGTGCCCGGCTTCCTGCGTCAGATGGACATGGGCGCGCGCTCGTTCGGCCGCACCGACCCCTACCTGCAGAAGCTGTCGGCCAAGCCGTCGGAGATCATCCGCCGGCAGGTGAAGTTCACGCCCTTCCCGGGCGAGGACGCCGGCTATCTGATCCGCGACAGCGGCGCCGAGCTCTACATGTTCTCCAGCGACTATCCGCATCCGGAGGGGACCAACGACCCGATCGCCCGCTTCGAGCGGACGTTCGAGGGCCTCGGAGAGGCGGATCGGGACTGCTTCTACCGCGCCAACTTCGAAGAGATGATGGGTCTGACCTGACGGCAGGCCACGGGAGGAAACGAGATGACCGACACCCTCGCCCCGCAACGGCTGACCGGCCCGTTCCGCGCGCCCCACAACGGCTTCCAGCAGGCCTCCGGCTCGATCCACAACGACGAGGTCGCCTCCAAGCTCGGCTTCAAGGGCGGCACCGTCCCCGGCTCGGTGCACATGGACCAGTTCGTGCCGATGCTGGTGCAGCTGTACGGCGACGCCTGGTTCGAGACCGGCGACATCTCGCTGCACTTCACCCAGGCGACCGTCGACCGCGAGGAGGTGCAGGCCATCGTCGATCCGGGCGAGCCGCGCGCCCGGCTGCAGATGTTCAATCGCCAGGGCCAGCAGATCTGCATCGGCAGCGCCTCGCCCAAGGCCCGCGACGAGGGCTCCGAAGTCGCTCGCCGGCTGGCCGATCAGGCCGCCGCCGAGCCCGGCCGGCTGCGCATCTATGCCGACATCCAGGTGGGCGACACCACCTCCGACATCCCGATGAAGGTGAGCCGCGAAAGCTACGAAGCCTCGCTGGGCCGGATCACCGAGAACCTGCCGGCCTACGCCAGGGACGGCGTGCTCTCGCCCGCCCATGTCGTGCGGCTGGCCCACATGAGCCGACCGTTCGTGCTGGCCAAGTCGAAAACCCCCTACGTCGGCCTGTTCGGCGCGCTGGAGGTCCGTCATCTGGCCGGCCCGGTCTTCGCCGACCGCGACTACGTCGGGCGCACGACGATGCGCAAGCTGACCGAGAGCCCGAAGACCGAGAACGCCTGGTACGACGTCGACATCGCCGACGCGGCCACCGGCAAGGACGTGGCCAGCGTCACCTTCATGATCCGCGCCATGAAGCCGTCCTCGCCGCTCTGGAGCTGAGCGGCGGGCCTGCAACGAGAAAACCGGGAGGAAGCGGAATGACCCTATCGGCGACCCTGGACCAGTCCGACCTCAAGGCGAGGGTCGACGCGGCCGTGGACTCCGGCATGTGCACGGCCGTGTGGGCGCAGATCTGGCCGCAGAAGATGGCCGTGCTGGAGGCCGCCACCGGCCGGACACGCACCTTCGGCGAGCTGAACGCCAACGCCAACCGGCTGTTGCGGCTGATGCGCGACCGGGGGCTGAAGGCCGGTGATGCGGTTGCCATCGTCTGCTCCAACCGGCTCGAGTTCCCCGACGTGCTGTTCGCCTGCCTGCGCGGCGGCTTCCGGATGACGCCGGTGAACTGGCATCTCAAGCCCGAGGAGATCGCCTACGTCATCGACAACTGCGAGGCCCGCGCGGTGTTCGCCGACACCCGGGTCGAAGGCGTGGCCGAGGCCGCGGCCCAGTGCCCGCTGCTGGTCCTGAAGGTCTCGATCGGCGGCGACCTGCCGGGCTTCATCCCCTACGAAACCATCGACGACTACCCGGCCGACGACATCACCGACCCGGTGCGCGGCTCGACCATGCTCTACAGCTCGGGCACCACCGGCCGGCCGAAGGGCGTCCACAAGCCCAACGCCCAGGCCATCGGCGGCTTCGATGCGATCTACGACCGCGCGGTCGACAAGCACATCTGCACCGGCCCGGCCTACCACGCCTCGCCGCTGGCCGGGGATATCCGCCGGGCGTTGAACAACGGCGTGCCCACCGTCCTGATGGACAAGTGGGATACCGAGTTCGTGCTCAAGACCATCCAGGACCAGAAGGTCACCCGCGGCCACTTCGTGCCGATCATGTTCCAGCGGATGCTGGCCCTGCCAGAGGAGGTGCGGGCCAAGTACGACCTCTCCTCTTTGCGTCGGATCACCCACGGGGCGGCGCCCTGCCCGCCCGAGGTGAAGCGGGCGATGATCGAATGGCTCGGGCCGATCCTCTACGAATACTACGCCGGCTCCGAAGGCGGCGTCGGCTTCACGGTGACCTCCGAGCAGTGGCTCACCCGCCCCGGCACGGTGGGCCGACGGCCGCACAAGGACGCCGCCAAGATCCTCGACGACGAGGGCAACGAGTGCCCGCCCGGCGTGCCGGGCCACATCTACCTCAGCCTCAAGGACCAGGGCGGCTTCAGCTACTGGAAGGACGACACCAAGACCTACGCCAACCGGCGCGGCGACTACTTCACCATGGGCGACATCGGCTACCTGGACGAGGACGACTGGCTGTTCCTCACCGGGCGCAGCGCCGAGACCATCATCGCCGGCGGGGTGAACATCTATCCGCAGGAGATCGACAACGAGCTGATCAAGCATCCGGCGGTGGAGGACAGCTGCTGCGTCGGCATCCCGCACGAGGAGTGGGGCGAGGAGGTCCGGGCGGTGATCCAGCTGCGCGAGGGCTACGAGCCCTCCGAGGAGCTGAAGCGCGAGATCCTCGACTACGCGGCCCGGGTGCTGGCCAAGTACAAGGTGCCGCGCGGCATCGACTTCGTGGACGACCTGCCGCGCAGCGAAGCCGGCAAGATTCAGCGGAACAAGGTCCGCGCCCCCTACTGGGCCGGCCGCAGCCGCGCGATCTGACGCCCCATGTCAAGATCCTGGCCGCTGCGAGGCGGCCAGGAACACCGCCCGCTGGGCCTCGAAGGCCCGCTCGAAGGCCGGCCGTCAGGGAGGACGAGATGATCGAAGGACCCGTCACCGGGGGCAGGCACGGCTGGCCCTTCGCCCGGCCGCTGATCGACCTGCGCGAGAAGGGCTACGTCGAGGCCGAGTACTTTCTATCCGGCGAGGCGACGACCTATGCGCCGGCGCCCGGGGCCGCGTTCGGGCGCGACGGGAAGTGGTTGGCCCGGCCCAAGGGCAAGGTCCCGTTCAAGACCCGCTTCCTGGTCTATCGGCCGGCCGATCCGGCGAAGTTCAACGGGACGGTGGTGGTCTGCTGGAACAACGTCACCGCCGGGTACGAGCTGTTCTTCGGCGAGAGCCCGGAAGTGCTGGAAGGCGGCTACGCCTTCGTCTGCGCCAGCGTCCAGAGGGTCGGCGTCCACGGATTCGCCGAGAATCCGCAGGGCCTGGTCGCCTGGGATCCCGAGCGCTACGGCGACCTCGCAATCCCCACCGACGACGCCTCCTACGACATCTACACCCAGGTCGCCCGCGCGGTCGGCCCGGCGCGAGACCGCACCGTCGACCCGCTCGGCGGCCTGGACGTGCGCAAGGTGATCGGCATCGGCGCCTCGCAGTCGGCCGGGCGGCTGTCGACCTACGTCAACGCCATCCATCCGCTGCCGCCGGAGGAAGGCGGCCATGCCTTCGACGGCTTCATGCTGCAGATCTACTTCGGCGCCGGCACGCCGCTGGAGAACAGCGACCGGCCGGTCAACCCGGCGGCGGGAAACACCCGCCCCATGCTCCGCGGCGCCAACCTGATCCGCGAGGACCTCGACGTGCCGGCGATGATCGTCAACACCGAGCTCGAGGCGATCGCCTGCCAGGGCGTGCGTCAGCCGGACACCGATCGCTTCCGCACCTGGGAGGCGGCGGCCCTGACCCACGTCTCCTACCAGGCGCAGCTGACCCGCAACGCCAAGTATCAGCGCGAATTCGGCCTGGCGCCGCCGGCGCCGTCCGAGCAGATGAACCGCATCTACCTGCAGCCCTTCTACGACGCGGCTCTGCACCACCTGAACCGCTGGGTGAACGGCGGCGCCCCGCCGCCCAGCCAGCCGCTGATCGAGTTCGACGCCGACGGCCGGCCGCTGCGCGACGAGCACGGCATAGCCCGGGGCGGCGCTCGCCTGCCGCAGGCCGACGCGCCGGTGGCGATGAACAGCGCAACCCCGGTCACCGACGACTTCGCCGGGCGCCTGCGCGGCTCCAACCGCCCGTTCGACGCCGCGACGCTTTCCGCCCTCTACGGCGACGAGGCCGGCTATCTCGCCAGGTTCAAGCAGGCGGCAGACGCCGCCGTCGCCGCCGGGGTGCTGCTGCCCGGCGACGTCGCCCCCGCGGTCGAGGAAGCGGCGCGCGAGTACCGCCGGGCGCTTGCGATGTCGGCCCGGCAGCCGGCGGGCGCGGCGGGGTGAGCGGGCTTGGCGGGCCCCTCACCCCAGCCACTCGAAGTAGTCCGTCTCCCCCTCTCGGCCAATCGTGGTCTGACCCCCGCGTAGTGATCCATCCCTTAAGTTGGTCCGAGGACCACCCCCGCCCTGCCCCAGAGCAGCGCAACCTTCCAGTACGACGCCGCCGGGCGCCCCCTGATGCACCTGTGCATCGAACTGGACGGGGCGACACGAGGAGGGCTGCAGGATCCGGCTCCCTCCGCCGCCGCGCCGAACGCCTCGGACGCGAAAATTCGCTTCCAAATGCTGATTTCACGCTGATTTCACGCTCCACGCCACGGCGTGCGGCGCCAGCACCGTGAACCTCTCCTGACAAAGCGGGAGAAGGCACATGGCTACAGCTCACAGTGTCCGGTCGCCACGTAGCGCTGGGCTGCTTATGACGCCTGACAGCGGAGGTGCGCTGGTTGGAAGCGCGCTCAGTCAGGCATTGGGACACGCGAGGATCGCCGTCCTGGTCACCGACCACCT
>JAQVDF010000054.1 GCA_028698405.1 Phenylobacterium sp.
GGTGACGCCCGGCCGGTCGTCGACGATGGCGAGCTTCTTTCCGGCCAGCCGGTTGAACAGCGTGGACTTGCCGACGTTGGGCCGACCGACGATGGCGAGCTTGAGCGGCATGAGCGGTTCGTCTCCTGCGGACTTAACGCAGGGCGATGAGCTCCGCCTCGTCGGTGACCACGTAGACCATGCCGTTCGCCGCGATCGGCGCCAGCAGGCCCGGCGAACCGATGCCCATGGAATGCTCGACGGCGCCGGTCTTGGCGTTCAGGGCCGCGAGCCGGCCGGTGCTGGACACCAGAACCAGCCGGTTGGAGGCGAGCAGCGGGCTGGACCAGATCGGCCGCACCTTCCCACGGCGCTCGAAGAAGCCGAAGAAGCCGCCACCTCCGGCGTCCTGCTCCAGGCCCTCGTTGAGGTCGCGGATCCAGTAGACCTGGCCGGAGTCGCGGTTCACGCAGATCACTTCTCCGAACTTCGAGACGACGTAGACCACGTCACCCGCCGGCCAGGGGGTGGTGATCCCGGTCACCGGAAGGTTCCAGCGCGCCGTGCCGGTTCGCAGGTCGACCGCGGCGAACACGCCCGAATGGCTCACCGCATAGACGTCGCCCTGATAGATCACCGGGCGGCCGGGAATGTCGCGGATTTCGGACAGGGCGGTGGTGCGGCTGGCCCGCGACAGGGCCTCGGCCCACAGGTCGTTGCCGTTGTTGACCCGCAGCGCCACCAGTTCGCCCGAACCGAAGGCGGCGACGACCGTGTCGCCGGTCACCGCCGGGCTGGAGGCGGCCAGCACCCGGGCCGGCTCGGTCAGCGCCTGGTAGGTCCAACTCGGTTCGCCCGTAGCGGCGTCGAAGGTCAGCAGGGTGTTGTCGATGGACACCGCCATCACCCGTCCGCCGGCGATCGTCGGCGCGCCGTGGACCGGCTGCTCGGTCTAGCGCCGCCAGCCGACCGCGCCGGTGGCCGCGTCGAGCTGCACCACCAGCCGGTAGCCGGAGGTCACGTAGATCTTGCCGTTGGCGTAGGCCAGGCCGCCGCCGAACGCCTCGCGATCGCGCTTGTTGTCGGACCGCAGTTCGGTGCGCCAGACCTCGCGGCCGCTCTGGGCGTCGCGCGCCGAGACGTTGGCCAGGCCGTCCATCACGAACACCTTGCCTTCGGCGACGATCGGCGGCGCCGTGACGTGCTTGCCGCGGCCCGAGCCTTCCCCGAAGCGCTGGCGCCAGGCGATCGACAGTCCCTGCCCCGCCTCCACATGGCCGATGGCCTGCTCGGGCGTGCCGCCCGGCAGCGGCCAGTCGGACCTGGGCGTCGCCATGGGCAGGTTGAAGTCCTGCCCGGCGAGGGCGTCGGACACCTGAACATTGGCCTCCGCGCCGACGATCGGAATGCGTTCGCCTTCGGAGGCGATTTCCTGCGGTTCGTCGTCGCTGCGGTCGAACGGGTTCAGCCGGCTCACCGTCGAGCAGCCGGCGACGGCCAGGGAGACCGCCAGGACGGCGATCAGGGGCGTGCGGCGGATTTGGATCATTGGGTCCGGGGGGCTGGTTGTTGCGACGCGGGCGCGGCCGGTTCGGGCAGGGCTGCGGCGGCCTTGAGGGTTTCCGGCAGAGCCTTTGCCGTTCCCGAGTCGATGAGTTCGACGGCGACGGTCGCCCGCTGACGGACGCCCTCGGGCGCATCCAGCAGGTCCTTCAGCGCCGAGAAGTCCTTGCGCGCGCCGTCGAAATCGCCGGCGGAGAGCTTGGCGATGGCCAGAGCCTCCTCGGCGAGGATGCGATAGGGCCGGTCCTCCTTGCTCAGCGGCTCGAGCCTTTCCTGGATCTGGGCCAGGGAGGCCGAATCCATGAGCGCGAAGGCGGATTTGAGGCGGGCGGCGTCACCCAGCAGCACGTCCGGCGCGGCCTCGGCGGCCGCGTCGTACAGCTTCACCGCCTCGTCGCGCTTGCCCTGGGTCATGCGGATGCCGCCCTGGTGCATCAGCGCCAGCGCCTTGTAGGCGCGCGACGGCGAATCGGCGACCTCGCCGAACAGCTTGTCGGCCTCTTCCGTACGTCCCTGCTGCAGGACCTCGAGCGCCTGGGCGTACTGCTCGGACGCGGCCTCGGCGGCCCGCTGGCGATACTCCTGGTAGCCCCAGACGCCGAGGGCGATCAGCAACGCGGCCGCAAGCGCGCCGAGCGCCCAAGGCAGCGCCTTGAGCGCAAGCGTCTTGTAACGGTCGGAGCGAAGCTGCTCCTCGACCTCTTCGAACAGATCGACCACGTGTGGGGAACTCCGCGCTCAGGCGACCTCGGGTGTGCGCGCGAACCTATAGCGCTCGCGCAGCGCCCGCAACGCCGGCGCCGACCCCATGCGGACCCAAGTCGCGCCCGTTAACCTTCCAAGCTTACCGTGGCTGAACCGGACGGGGCGCAACTCCTTGGCGGAGACCAGGAGCGAACTCGCGATGAGCGCCAGCGACACCACCACCTATCTTACCGCGCCAGGGCGCCCGCAGCGCCTGGCGCTGATCATGGCCCTGGGCCTGTTGGCCAGCAATCTGTTCGCCCTGAAGGCCGGGCCGGGCATCGCCACCATGGCCGCCGCGCTGAGCTGCGTGGTCGCCCCGATCGCCGCCCTCACCGGCCTCCTGCCTCGCGGGGCGATGTCGCCGCCGGTGCAGATCGAGGCCAACGTGATCTACCGGCCGCTGCCGGAGCGGAACGTTCGGATGTGGACGCTGGCGGCGCCGGCCTGCTGGCTGCTGGCCATCCCGCTGGCCCTGAAGGCGCACGAGAACGGCGTCTTCGTCGCCATCGGCGTCGCGCTGGTGGTGACGATCGTGGTCCTCGGACTGCTGGCGCGGGTCCGCCTGGAGGGCGTCAGCTTCTCGGTGGACGAAGGCGGCGTCTACGACGCCTCGACCATGCGCCGGCCCGTCCCCTGGTCGGCGATCCGCGGCGTGCGGCCGGTCGGCCGTGGCGACTCCTCGGCGCTGATCATCGAGACCGCCCGCCCGGCCGACTACGTCCAGCCCTGGCTCGCCGTCCTCGCCCCCTCGCGCCAACCCAGGCTATCTCTCTCGGACCTGACGCCCGAAGAGCGGCGGATGATCGTCGGGCGGGTGGCGCGCCGCCTCGAGCGCGGCTGGGCCTGACGCCCGGCTCAGCCGGCCTTGGCGAAATAGATCTCGGCGGGGCCGGGGAAGCTGCGGGCGCGGACATCGTCTGCATAGGCCGCCACAGCCTTGCCGATCTCGCCCCGCAGGTCGCCGTAGCGGCGCACGAACTTGGGCGTCCAGTCGAACAGGCCCAGCATGTCGTCGGTGACCAGGATCTGGCCGTCACAGCCGGCCGAGGCGCCGATGCCGATGGTCGGCACGTCGATCGCCTGGGTGATCTCCCTGGCCAGGCCTTCGGCCACGCCTTCGACCACGACGGCGAAGGCGCCGGCGGCCGCCGTGGCCTTGGCCTCCTCGAGGATCCGCCGGCGCTCCTCGCCGGCCTTGCCCTTGGCCTTGAATCCGCCGTCGACGTTGATCGCCTGTGGCCGCAGGCCGACGTGGCCCATCACCGGCACGCCGCGCTGGACCATGTAGGCGATGGTGTCGGCGACCGTCGGGCCGGCCTCGACCTTCACCGCCTGGCAGCCGGTTTCCTTCAGGATCCGCACCGCGTTGGCGTAGGCCGCCTCGGCGCCGCCCTCATAGGAACCGAACGGCATGTCGACCACGACCATGGCCTTGCGCGCGCCGCGCATCACCGCCTGGCCGTGCAGGATCATCATCTCCATGGTCACGCCGACCGTGTTGGGCAGCCCGTGCACCACCATGCCGACGGAGTCTCCCACCAGCAGCAGGTCGCAATGCTCGTCCAGGATCTCGGCCACCGGCGTGGTGTAGGCCGTCAGGCAGACGATGGGCGTGCCGTTCTTGCGGGCGGCGATGTCGGGCGCGGTCACCCGCTTGACCGTTTCCTGGCGCTGGGAGGACATGGGTTCCTCAGATCTCCTCGATCATGCGGGTGATCACGAAAGCCACCGCCAGGCCGGCGAGGCCGGCGGCGAGCCAGACCACGTTTCCGGCGCCGGTCAGCGCGCTCATCCAATCCGATTGCGAAGCCACCTGGCTGACCCCTGCGGTCAACAGCCGCGCCGGACCGGCCGCGGCCGCCTGCACGTCGGTGGCGAAATTGCTCAGCACCAGCTGGCTGGCCCCGATTACGCCGCCGACCACGCCGGCGAAGCCGATCAGCACCCGGCGGGTGGCCCAGCCCCGGTCCAGACGGCGTTCCACGCGCTGGGCGAACGCCTCGGCGTCGCCGAACGCCGGCGCATCGGCGAACAGGCGCTCGATCCGGCGTTCGAAGTCGACTTCAGCCATTGCCGCGCCTCCCTTCCAACGCCGCGCCGTCGCCAGGCGCCAGTCGCGCTCTGAGCTTCTCCAGACCACGTTTGACATGGGATTTGACCGTTCCAAGCGGCAGGTTCAAGGCTTCCGCCGCCTCACCGTGGGAAACTCCGGCTCCGTAGCAGAGCGTGACGCACATTCGCTCCGCCGGAGACAGGCCCTTCAGCCCTTCGTCGAGATCGATCAGACCGGCCGCATCGCCCTCTCCGCGCGGCGCGGGATCGGCCTCCGCGGCGCCTTCGGCGAGCACCGCCAGCAGCCGCCGCTCGCGCTGCAGTCGGCGCAGGTAGACGCGCGCGGCGATCCGCTTCACCCAGCCGCCGAACGTGCCCTCGCCGCGGAACTCGGTGATCCGCTCGAAGGCGGCCAGGAAGGCGTCCTGGGCCGCGTCGTCGGCCTCGGCAGGCGCAGCACCCATCCGGCGCAACAGCCCGCGCACCGCCGAACCGTGGCGGCGCACCAGTTCGCCGAACGCCCGGCGATCGCCGGTGGCGGCGTGGCCGGCCAGCTCGACGTCGTGCAGACTCGCGTACCTGATCTGTTGGAGGCCCGGCATGGGCGTCTACCCCCGTCCGGGCGCTAGTTCTTCTTCCGGCCGACCGCCCAGAGAACGATGAACGCCAGGCCGATCAGGCCGGGGATGGCGGCGATGCCCATGAAGACATGGGTCGCGTCAGGCTCGTTGTAGCCCACGAAATAGCCCATCAGCGCCAGGCCGACGCCCACGGCGAGCCAGACGATGCCCTGACGCAGATCCTGATCCGGATGGCGGTAGGCGCCCTTGGCCTCCTTCACCGGCTGGGTCATGGCCTGGACGATTTCCGGCGGGATGGGCTCGCCGCGCTCCACCGCGGCGCGCAGGGTCTCCTGCAACTTCTGCTGCTCGAGGCTGCGGAAGTAGCGCGGCACGATGACGATCGCCGCGATCATTGCGAACAATCCCAGCGGGACCAGGATTTCCATCTCTCAACTCTCCTCTCGATGCGCCGAGCCCTCGCTGGAGCTCCTTCTGATAGCAAGAGACCTGGAGCTCCGCCTTCGGATGCGCGCGAAGGCATGAAATTCTCGTCACATTTCGGCCGACGTGACGTTGCGCCGACTTGCCAAGCGTGGCTACAGGCTGTAGTCGCGACTCATTCTCAGTTGCATACGCCCCTAATGTCCAGCACCCCGACCACCCCGCCGACGATGGCCCAGGATGCGTCGCCGGCGATCCGCCTGAGTCAGGCGCGGCCGGGCGACGCCGGCTGGATCGTCGAGGTCCGCCAGCAGTCGGGGCGCGACCGCAGCCTTCCACCCGAGGAGCTGGAGCGCCGGCTGCTCGAGTTCGGTTTTGTCGAGGGGGCGACGGTCGAACTACTGCACGAGGGCCCGGTCGGCGGCGATCCCATCGCCGTGCGCCTCGACGACATGCGGGTGGCGCTGCGCCGCGACGACGCCCACGAGGTCTGGATCCGCCTGGCCGCGGAGGCGAAATGAGCGCCCTCTCCGCCCGCATCGCCCTGGTCGGCAACCCCAACAGCGGCAAGACGGCCCTGTTCAACGCCCTGACCGGCGCCCGCCAGAAGGTCGCCAACTACGCCGGCGTGACCGTCGAGCGGAAGGAGGGGACCGTAAAGACCCCGGCCGGCCGCACGCTCTCCGTGCTCGACCTGCCGGGCACCTATTCGCTCCGGGCGCGCAGCCCGGACGAAGCGGTGACGCGCGATGCGGTGCTGGGGCGGCTGGCGGGCGAGACGCCTCCCGACGCCCTCGTCGCCGTGGCCGACGCCACCAACCTGCGGCTGGTGCTGCGGCTGATCCTCGAGCTGAAGGCCGTGGGCCGGCCGATGGTGCTGGCCCTCAACATGTACGACATCGCCCAGCGCCAGGGCCTGAGGATCGACCTCGACGGCCTGCGCCGCGAGCTGGGTTGCCCCATCGTCACCACCGTGGCCACCCGCAAGCGCGGGATCGACGCCCTGACCGCCGAGGTCGACGCCCTGCTCGACAAGGGCGCGCTGGCCGGCCCCAACCAGTGGCGCGAGCCCACCGCGGCCGAGATACGCGACGCCCACCGCGAGGCCCAGCGCATCCTGCGCACCTACGTGCGCCCACCGGAGCGGCCGGACACCCTGACCGGCCGCATCGACAGCGTGCTGCTGCATCCGGTGGCGGGCCTGGCCATCCTGCTCGCCCTGCTGTTCCTGATCTTCCAGGCGGTGTTCGCCTGGGCCGCCCCGCTGCAGGACCTGATCGATCTGGGCTTCCAGGGGCTGGCCGGGCTCGTCGGGCAGGTGCTGCCGGACGGGCTGCTGCGCAGCTTCATCACCGACGGGCTGATCGCCGGCGTCGGCGGCGTGCTGGTGTTTCTGCCGCAGATCCTGGTGCTGTTCCTGTTCATCATCCTCCTGGAGGACTCCGGCTACATGGCCCGGGCCGCCTTCCTGATGGACCGGATCATGGGCGGCGCAGGGCTGCACGGGCGGGCCTTCATCCCGCTCTTGTCCTCCTTCGCCTGCGCCATTCCCGGCATCATGGCCGCGCGGGTGATCGACACCCGGCGGGACCGAATGACCACCATTCTGGTCGCCCCGCTGATGACCTGCTCGGCCCGCATTCCGGTCTACACCCTGATCATCTCGGCCTTCATCCCGTCCGAGCGGGTGTGGGGCGGGCTCAGCCTGCAGGGCCTGGTGATGTTCGGCCTCTACGCGGCCGGCATCCTCTCGGCGCTGCTGGTCGCCTTCGTCATCCGGCGCGTGTTCTGGCGCGGCGCGGTGGAGCCGTTCCTGATGGAGCTGCCGACCTACAAGCTGCCGGCGTTCTCCAGCGTCGCCCGAGGGCTGCTGCAGCGGGCGGAGATCTTCATCGGCCGGGCGGGCCGCATCATCCTGCCGTTGATGGTGCTGGTCTGGTTCCTCTCCAGCTTCCCGGCCGCGCCGCCGGGAGCGGAGTCGCCCATCGACTACACCTTCGCCGGTCGGCTGGGCCACTTCCTGCAGCCGCTGCTCGCCCCGATCGGGTTCAACTGGCAGATGACCGTGGCGCTGATCCCCGGCTTCGCCGCCCGGGAGGTCGCGGTGGCCGCGCTCGGCACCGTCTATGCGGTGGGTGACGCCGAGGCCAACATCGGCGCCCTGGCGACCCAGCTCCATCACCACTGGTCGCTGGCCACCGGCCTGTCGTTCCTCGCCTGGTACGTGTTCGCCCCACAGTGCCTGTCGACCCTGGCGGTGGTGAGGCGCGAGACCAACAGCTGGGTCTGGCCGGCGGTGATGGTCGCCTATCAGGGGGGCCTCGCCTACCTCGCCGCCTTCATCGTCTATCGGACGGCGGTGGCCTTCGGGGCAGGCTAGGCCGACGGCCTGGCCTCGTAGATGTTGACGGTCATCTCGCCGCAGCGGGCCTGCTCACGCGTCAGGCTCCAGCCCTTCTCGCGCAGCCAATCCGCAAAGCCCTTGGCGGTCGGCCGGCCCGGCTCGCCGAGAACCAGCAGGCCGCCGGACGCCAGTCGGCGCCGGGCGAAGGCCTCCACGTACGGCCACTGGCTCACCTCGTAGAGCACATCGGCGCCGACGATCAGATCGAACGGCCCTGGCAGGTCGTCGGTGCGCCAATCGCAACGGGCGACGCGGCACCTCTCCGCCCAGGGCAGCGTGTTCAACCGCGCGAACAGCAGCGCCGCGGTGTCGATGTCGCCCAGCGTGACCCTGGCGCCGATAGCCGCCATCGCCGCGCCGGCCATGCCCATGCCGCACCCGAGATCGAGCGCGCGGAGATCGGCGATGGGCGCGCTCGCGGCCCGCCGGGTCAGGTGCTCGGAGACCGCCACCCCGCTCTCCCAGACGGCAGCCCAGTAGGGCACGTGCAGCTCGCGCCGGGGCGCGATCCCCTGTTCGCGCAGAGTCTCCAGGCGGCAGACCTCGTCCAGC
>JAQVDF010000055.1 GCA_028698405.1 Phenylobacterium sp.
GGATCACTGGCTGCACCCGATCCGCGAGGTCTACGCCGGCTGCCGGCACGACCTCGAGGCGCTGCCCGAGCGCGAGAAGCTGGACCGGCTGGTCGAGCTGAACGTCATCCGCCAGGTCAAGAACGTGGGCTCGGACGTGTTCGTGCAGGAGGCCTGGAAGCGCGGCCAGAAGGTCTCGGTGCACGGCTGGGTCTATTCGCTGGCCAATGGCCTGGTCACCGACCTGGAGGTGACGGTGCGCAGCCGAGACGACGTCGAGGCGCTTCAGGTCAGGCTCCGCCTCTGACCCGCACCCGCGCCTGCGCCGAGCGGCCCTCGGCGTCGACCACGGTCACCCGGTAGAAGCCCGGCCCCTTCGGGCGCCAGATGGTCCGGCCGCTGACCGGGTCCGGCGCCAGCGGGACGCCGTCGACATACCAGCTCAGGCCCTCGCCGCCGGCGGCCAGCGCCAGGCCGCGCGAGCCAGGGCCGAAGGCCTCAACCTGCACCTGCGCCCCGTCCGGCGGGAAGATCAGCCGCGGGCCTTCGGTCGCCGGCTTCAGCTCGGTGAGGGCGCGGGGAGCGGACGAAGGGGCGATCGGCCGCGGAGCGGCGGGCGGGGCGTGCAGCCTGTCGGCCACGTCGAACAGCAGCGGCAGCGCCGCGTCGCGCCCGGTCAGGCCCCCGCGGGCGCCGCCGTCGGCCCGGCCCGTCCATACGATCACCACATGGCCGCCGATCACGCCCGCCGCCAGGGCGTCGCGGAAGCCGTAGGAGGTGCCGGTCTTGTAGGCCATCGCCGGGCGGCCGCGGGTCAGGGCGGCGGGGCTGAAGCCCTGTGGCGGGGGCGTCTCGCGCAGGATGTCCAGCACCTGCTCGGCTGCGTTGGTGTCGACCAGCCGCCGGCCGCGCTCGCGCCGGCGGCGGGCGGCCTCTTCCTCGGTCCAGGCGAGCGGCTTGGCGATCCCGCCGTCGCCCAGGGCGGCGTAGAGCACGGCGAGGTCTCGCAGGCTGATCCCCACGCCGCCCAGGGCGATGGCCAGCCCCGCGGCCCGGCTGTCCGAGCGCGGGCGGACCAGCTCGACGCCGGCGCCGGCGAGCCGCGCCTCGAAGGCGGAAGGGCCGACCTTTTCCAGGGTGGCGACGGCCGGCACGTTCAGCGACTGGGCCAGCGCCTCGCGCACGCTGACCTTGTCGTGGAACACCCGGTCGAAGTTCTCCGGCGCGTAGTCGGCGAAGCGGCGCGGCGCGTCCTCGACCCTGGTGTCCGGCGCGGCGATGCCGTCCTCGAAGGCGAAGGCGTAGATGAAGGGCTTCAGCGCCGACCCGGGCGAGCGGCGGGCCTTGGTCATGTCGATCCAGCCGCCGGGCGCGGAAAGGCCGGCCGAGCCCACCGCGGCGCGCACCGCCCGGCTCTCCACCTCGACCACCAGCACGGCGACCGTGGTCTCCAGCCCCTGGGCCCGGGCCGCCGCCGCGGCCAGCGGCTCCAGCCGCGCCTGGAGGGCCGCATCGATGGTCGAGACGATGCTGGCCTCGCCGCGCCCGGCGCGCTGCGCCAGCTCCCCGGCCGCGTGCCAGGCGAGCGCGGGAAACGGGGCGCGCCCCGGCAGGGGCTCGTCCTGCGCCTCGGCCGCCGCGGTGGGCGTCAGGCGCCCCGTGCGGACCAGCTTGCCCAGGACGGCCCGGCGCGCGCTGGCCGCCGCCTGCGGCCGCCGGTCCGGCCGTCGCGCCTCAGGCACCTGGGGCAGGGCGATCAGCAGCGCCTGCTCGGCGTCGGTCAGGCTCTCCGGCTCGTGGCCGAAGTAGGAAATGCTGGCCGCCCGCACGCCTTCCAGGTTGCCGCCGTATGGGGCCAGCGTCAGGTACATGGCCAGGATCTCGCGCTTGGAGAACCTGGCCTCGAGCTGCACGGCGCGCACCATCTCGATCAGCTTGGCGCGCAGGGTGCGGGGGCGCGGCTCGAGCAACCGGGCGGTCTGCATGGTCAGGGTGGAGGCGCCGCTCTCGATCCGGCCGGACATTGCCGCCTGAACCGCCGCGCGGGCCACCGCCAGCGGGTCGACGCCCGGGTGCAGCCAGAACCGCTCGTCCTCCACGGCAACCAGCCGCTCCAGGAATCTCGGGTCGGTGCGCTCCAGGTCCGCCCGCAGCCGCCAGCGCCCGCTCTCCACCGGCAGCGCCCGCAGCCAGCGCCCCCGCCGGTCGAGCACCACCGCCGAGGCCTCCTCGGCCCGGGTCAGGTCCGGGGGAAAGGCCGCGTCCAGCACCGCCAGCGCAACCAACGCCGCCACGATCGCCCACGCCGGCTTCGGCGCGCGGCGGGCGATCCCCCTCGCCCTGTCGCCCCACTCGCGCAGGCGGCGAACCACACCGCCGGCCGGCGCGGACAGAGCGCCGGGCGAGCGCCCCTCCGCCGCGCTTCCCGATCCCGCCACCTATCCCCCCGGCGCGATGGTCGTGCGGCGGGCGGCGGTTCGGGCGGCCAGGGTGGGACGGTACATGTCGCGGGCCTCGACGCCAGGCAGCAGGAAGTCGCCGGGGGTCACCGCCCGCGCCAGGTAGGCCAGCGCGAAGGGCTTTCCGCCGCCGAGGTCCATCGCCGCGACGTAGCGGTCGTCGCGGGCCTCCTGCACGTCGGCGGCGCTGAGCTCGCCGAGGAAGCGGAAGGGGCCGTTCTGCGCATCGTCCGGCCCCAGCACCGCCTCGATCTCGAAGCCGGCGGGCAGCGGGTCGTCGACCACCAGGGCGGTGGTCCGCGACTGTGCCGAGCGCCCCTTGATCAGCACGATCACCCGGTCGCCCTGGCGCAGCGACCCGACGTCGGCGGGATCGCCCGACAGGGTCAGCAGCTGCTTGGCCACCATCAGCCCCGTGCCGCCGGCCATCGGCGCGGCGAGCGGCGTGCCGCGCACCGTCACCGTCCGCCACAGGGCGCCGGAACCGGCGTTGACGAACCGTGCGTCGGCCAGTCGGCCGACCGCCCAGCGGGGCCCGCCGCCGGCGGCCGGCAGCGGGGTGGCGCCGGTCGCCTGGATGCGGATCTGCCCGGCCGCCGCCAGCATGTGGTGAGCGGCCTTGAGCAGGAAGGCCTGCTCCTGGGTGTTCAGCTGGTCGGGGTCCTTGACCGCGTTCTCCAGCCGGCCCTGCAGGCTGCGGGCGATGTCCACCTCGCCGGCCTCGTAGGCCAGGCCGATCACCGCTGCGAGGTCGCGCAGCGGGCTCTGGTACCAGTCGCTCTCCTCGCGGTAGCCGAGCGACCGCACCGCCTCGTGGAAGGCGGAGCGGGCGCGGGCCCGATCGCCCATCAGGGCAAGGCCTGCGGCGACCTGGGCCTTGGCCAGCGGCGAGGGCTCGGCCTTCATCTGTACGTCGTGCCACCAGCGCAGCCGGGCGAGGTCGCCCTGCCCGCCCTTGGCCAGCACGTAGAGGGCGTAGGCCGAGGCGCGGCGGCGGAGCGCCGAGGTCGCCTCGCGCGAGGCCTCCCGCGAGCCGGCCCACCACTCCGGATACTCCAGACGGTAGGAGACGGCGGCCCAGACCTCGGGCCGGGAGATCTGCCGCATGGCCGCCAGCGACCGGTCCATCGCCGCCTTCGGCGCCGGCGCGCCGAGCCGCTGGGCCTCGATCAGGAAGTCGGTGGTGTAGGCGCCCAGCCAGGCGTCCGCCTCGGCGTCTCCCACCCGCCACAGGCCGAAGGCGCCGTCCATCGCCTGCCGGTCCAGCACACGCCCGACCGCCTGGTTGAGGGCCGGCGTCGTGCGCCGCGCCTTCGCGTCCGGGGACGCCTGGGCGGCGTAGAGCAGGGGATAGGCCGCCGAGACGATCTGTTCGGTGCAGCCGTAGGGATAGCGCGAGAGCGCCTCGGCGATGGGCGCCGGGTCGAAGCCGCGGAACGGCGAATAGCTCACCGTCAGGGTGACGTCTCCGGCCGCTAGGCCCGCCAGCAGCGAGGCGGGCGGGGTGAAGGCCTCGCCCGGCTTCTGCAGGGCGGTGGTGGTGCGGGTGACCGGGCCCCAGCCCAGCCTCGTCTGCAGCGGATAGTCGCGGGCGGTCTGGAAGCCCGGGCCGGCGACCTTGAAGCCGACCTTGCCGACCCCGGCCGCGCGGGGCGCCTCGAACGGGATCCGCTCGGCCTCGCGTTGGCCCAGCACCAGGCGGAACAGCTTGCGGAACTTCGCCGCCAGCCCCCCTTGCGAGGACACCTCGGCGACGTAGTCGCCCGGCTTGCCCTCCAGGTTGTGCAGCTCCAGCGTGGCGTAGGCGGTGTCGCCAGGGGCCATGAAGCGGGGCAGGGAAAGGTCGGCGACCACCGGCTCGCGCGAGACCAGCGGCTTCGCGGCCGCGCCGACGGCCTCGTCGGTCCAGGCCACCACCATCAGCCGCAGCTCGCCGTTGTAGTCGGGCGCCGGCATGCGCACCGTGACCTTGCCGCCGGCGTCGGTCTCCACCATCCCGGAATAGAGCGCCACGGTGCGGATCGGCGTCGCCGTCAGCCCCTCGCCGCCGATCCCGTCGGCCCCGAAGTTGACGTTGGCCGGCGCGCCGAGGTTGGGGTCGAGCAGCCGCCCGTAGTCGTCGCGGTAGTCGAGGCTCAGCGCCTGCTTGCCGAAATACCACTTGGCCGGGTCGGGACTCTCGAAGCGGGTGATGCGCAGAATGCCCTCGTCGACCGCGGCCACCGTCAGCCGCGCCTTGCCGCGGAGGCCGACGCCCTTGATGGTCAGCGGCACCTCGAGCTGCTGCTTGGCGTGGATCTTGGCGGGCGTGCCGATGTCCACGTCCAGCTTCCGCTTCTTGGGATCCAGCGGCACGTAGACCAGCCCCAGCGCGCGCCGCGGCTTGGGCGTGGCGACCGGGTCGCGCGGCTGGATCACGGTGACCAGCACATAGGCCCCGCCGCCCCAGGCGGCGCTGGTCTTCAGCTTGACCGTGCGGCCTTCCTCGCCGACCGAGACGGTCTGGAAGTCGATCAGCCGGTCGGTGGCCACGGCGATCTGGGCCTCGCCCGCGTAGGGCGGCTTGAAGGTGATCTCGACCGTGTCGCCCTGCTCGTAGCTCCCGGGTCCGGCGGTGACGCGGACCATGTCGGGGGTCTCGACGTCGCGGGCCGGCGCGCCCCAGCCGGAAGCGAAGCGGATGACGCTGGCCGCCCCGTCCGGCCCGGTCAGCTCCAGGCGGTAGTCGCCCCAGCCCAGCCGGCGGGCGATGCGCGCGGGCTTCTGCGCGGTCACGTCGAGCGGGCCCGAGGCCGCCACCACGTCGCGGCTCGTGCGCCGCCACTGCCAGCGGCCGTCCTGCTGGAACCAGTCGTAGTTCCAGGTCTCGCTGATCAGCCGGTAGGTCGTCCCGGGCGCGGCTATGCGCGTGCCGGCGGCGTCGACCGCGATGACGTCCAGGTTGACCAGCGGATCGCCGCGGCCGGAGGCCTCGCCGATGTCCACCTTGACGCCCAGGTAGAGCGGGCGGCTGCGGACCTTCAGCTTCAACCCCTCGCGCACGGGCCGCCCGCCCGGCTCGAACACCGAGGCGACGAACTCGGCCTCCAGCGGCTGGGCGGTGTCGGCTCCCTCGTCGGCGACGAGCTGGATCACCGCCCGGCCCTGGCCGTCGGTGACGGTCTCCGGCAGCTCCAGCAGCCGCTCCTTGAACGGGTCGCGCTGGTCGCCCCACTGGTAGCCCTCGTGCTGCGGGAAGGGGTTGGGATCGGCCCGTAGCCGCGCCTCGCCCTGGGTGGTCAGGCCCGAGCCCACGGCCCCGTAGAGGAATCGGGCCAGCACCTCGATCGGGCGGCTCTCGCCGGGCGCCAGCGGGACGTCTTCTCGGCCGCTGGCGGTCACCTCCAGCCGCTGGGGCGCGAAGTCCTCGACGTTGAAGGTCATCTCGCCGGCCGGCTCGTCCATGCCTGCGATCTCGAGCGCCACCTTCCAGACGCCCCGCGGGGCGGTGCGGGGCAGCACCACGTCGGCCCCGGCGTAGCCCATCGGGGTATCGGTGAAGGCGTAGCGGATCAGCTCCACGCCGGAAGGGCGTCGCACGACGATGTGGCCGCGCCGGTCCTTCACCGCGCGGGCCTCGCGGTCCCGCAGCAGGGCCGAGACGTGCACCGTCTCGCCCGGCCGGTAGACCCCGCGGTCGGCGTAGAGGTAGCCGTCCACCAGGCCCGCGGCCGTGCGGCCCGCGACGGCGTCGGTGCGCCCGCCGATGCCCTGGCGGGAGAGGTCGGCGGGCGGGCGGTCGAGGTCGAGGACTGCGAGGTCCCCCTGTGGGCCGTAGGCCATCACCATCTTGGCCTTGGCCGCTTCCGCGCCCTCCAGCAGCGGCCGCTCGAAGCGCACCCGGCCCTGGCCGTCGGTCTTCCCCTCGCCCAGTTCCTCGCCGTTGCGGGCGACGAGGGTGACCCGCAGGCCCGGCAGCGTCCTGGCGGTCTTCAGCGAGCGGACCACCACGTCGAGCGCCTCGGAGCCGTCGTAGGCCGACAGCGCCATGTCGGTGAACATCACCCAGCGGCGGGCCTGGGCGGGCGGGTTGGGGTCGTAGTCGTCCTCGTCGTCCTCGCCGGTCGCGAGCCCCCGGCCGCCGGAGGCGTCCTTGGCCTTGATGACGTAGCCGCCGGGCTTCATCTCCCTCAGCACCGCGCCCAGCGGGAAGACGGTGGTCACCCGCTCGCCGGTGGCGCCGTTGACCGCCACCTCGCCCTTCCAGACCAGCCGGCCCTCGCCGCGGGGGCTGTCGTCGCCCCAGTCGCCGGGCCAGTCGCCCTCGCCGGTGGGCTCGGGGGCGCTGATCGACTTGCGGACCAGGTTGCGGTCCACGACGCGCCAGACCTCGATGGACAGCCGCTGGACGTTGACCGTCTCGATGCCGATGCCGTCGGCCTCCTCGCGCGGCAGGATCACGCCCTCGCCGGCGAAGCCGACGTAGGGGGGCTTCTCGCCGAAGGTGAAGGGCGCCTCGGCGTTCTGCGCCAGCACCTCGCCGTTACGGGCCGGCAGGCCCTTCAGCAGGGTGATGGTGCGGTCGGTGAAGCCGATGCCGGCGACGCACAGCTCCGAGCCCTTGACGGTCACCGCCGGTTTGGACGGCGTCTCCGGCGAGACCAGCACGAAGTCGCCGTAGGCCTTGGCCGGGTCCAGCGCCCGGCTCATCTCGATGCAGGCGCGTGGCTCGGGGCCGGTGCTGTCGACGCGGGTGCGCCAGATGGCGAAACCTTCCGGCTTGGCCGGACCGCCCCGGGGCGCGTCCTTGGCCCGCGGCCGGCCGAACAGGCGCCAGCCCTCGGCGGCCGGCTCGGAGGCCACGGCGCCGTCGGCGCGTTGCGGCAGGACCCCGTCGAGGGCTGCGGCGGTCAGCACCCCGCCGCCGAACGCGGCCGCGACCAGGGCCGCGGCCCAGGCGGCGGGCAGCCGGCGCGAAAGGGCCCGGCGCCACCAGGGCGTGGCCGACGGTTGGGCGACTTCGGACTCGTCACTGGGCATCGGAACCCTCCCGCTCGACCTTGGCGGCGATGGGACGGCAAAGCCTGTTTGGCGTCAACGGGCCGCCCTCGAGCGCACGGAAGCTACCCCGCAAGCGGCGCGGTTCGGGCAGAAATCACCCCTTGACGGGCGTGGCCGTGGTCGGGATTGCTGCGCGCCGACCCGCGTCGCGAAGACGCGTTCCTGCATCCCGAAGAGGTTCCCCCGCCCATGAAGAAGATGCTGTTCGCCGCCGCGGCGGTCGCCGCCCTCAGCCTCTCCCTCAGCGGCGCCTCGTCGGCGCAGGCCCCCGCCCGGCCGACCGCGGCGGAGGCCAAGGCGTTCGTCGAGAAGGCCGAGAAGGACCTCGAGGCGCTGGACCTCTACACCGCCAAGTCGGCCTGGGTGCGGGCGACCTACATCAACGAGGACACCCAGTGGCTGGAGGCCAAGGCCAACGGCGAGCAGAAGGAGCTGGCCACGCGGCTGGCCATGGAGGCGGCCCGCTTCGACGGCGTGCAGACCGACCCGGTGACCGCCCGCAAGCTGAAGCTCCTCAAGCTGTTCCTGACCCTGCCGGCGCCCAACCGGCCCGGCGCGGCGGCTGAGCTGGCCACCCTCGAGGCCAAGCTGGATTCCATCTACTCGACCGGCAAGTTCGAGCACGGCGGCAAGACAATCACCCTCAACGACGCCGAGGACATCCTGCGCGAGAGCCGGGATCCGGCGGTGACCAAGGCGGTCTGGGAGGGCTGGCACTCCATCTCGCCGGTGATGCGCGACGACTACGCCAAGCTGGTCTCGCTGGCCAACGAGGGCTCCAAGGAGCTGGGCTTCGCCGACACCGGCGCCCTGTGGCGCTCC
>JAQVDF010000056.1 GCA_028698405.1 Phenylobacterium sp.
AACGCCCCCATCGCCACCTCGACCAGGGTGGTTCGCGCCCCGACCCGCGTCCACGGACCCAGCACGCAGTCGCGGACCTGGGCCTCGGCGTGGATCACCGGATGCGAAGGGTCGCGTTGGCCGAGGCCGTCCTGAACCGGCCGGTAGCGCTCGTAATAGACCTCGCCGGCGGCCAGCCGGCGGCTGGTGAGCTGCAGTCCCATCAGGCGGCCGCCACGAGGGGTCGGACCGGCGACGGACGCGCCGCGCGCGACCCGTAGATCCGGTCAACGACCTCGGCGGTCAGCTCGTCCGGCGCACCGTCGAACACCACCTGCCCCTTGGCCATCGCCACCACGCGGGTGCAGTAGCGGCGGGCGATCTCCAGGCTGTGCAGGTTGACGATCACCGGGATCCGCCGCTCCTGCGCCGCGCGCTGAAGGGCCTCCATCACCACCTCGGCGTTGATCGGGTCCAGCGAAGCAACCGGCTCATCGGCCAGCAGCAGGCCCGGGTCCTGCATCAGCGCCCGGGCGATGGCCACACGCTGCTGCTGTCCCCCCGACAGTGTGCCCGCGCGCTGCAGGGCCGCACCGGCCATGTCGAGGGCGTCGAGTTCGAGCACCGCCCGGGCCCGGTCACCGGCCGGAAACATCTTCAGCAGGCTCGGCGCCAGCGGCCGATCGGCGACCACGCCGACCAGCACGTTGGTGATCACGTCCAGCCGCGGACAGAGGTTGAACTGCTGGAAGATCATCGCCGAGCGGCGGCGCCAGCTGCGCAGCTCACGTCCCTTGAAGCCTGTCACGTCCTGTCCATCCCACAAGATGGCGCCCTCGGTGGGATCGGTCAGCCGGTTGATCATCCGCAGCAGCGTCGACTTGCCGGCCCCCGAGCGGCCGATGACGCCGACGACCTCGCCCCGCTGGATCTTCAGCGAGACGCCGTCGACGGCCGCTGTTTCACCGAAATGCTTCCGAAGTCCCTGCAGTTCGAGCATGCGTCTCCCCTTCCGGGTGGGTTTGGTGGAAGCTAGCGCGGGGCCGTGACCGGACGGTGACGCCCGGGCTGGCCGGGAACGCGCCATGCGGTCGATTTGTCGGGTCGGACGGGCCCCCTCGGATGCGCGGTTGTCACGCCCGCGGCCCATGGGCGGCGGATGAGTTTGGCGCTGAGACTGCTGGTGATCGGAACCGTGGCCCTCGACCGGCCGGTTAGGCTGTCGGGGCCGCTGACGCCCGGCGCCCGCCTGGCCGGCGTGTCGCTGGACAACGCGCTGCAAGGCCGACTGGGCGGCGGCGGCGCGGCGGCGGCGGCGGCGCTGCACATCGCCGGCTGCGAGGTGACGCTCGCCTCCATCGTGGCAGGGGACGCCGACGGCGAGCGCGCCCTGCAGCTGGCCGCCGGCATCGGGGCCGACCTTCGCCTGGTCGTCCGCCGGCCGGGCCGCAGCCGCACGACGCTGATCCTGATCGATCCGGCCGGAGAGCGCACGATCATCGGCCTCGACCTGCAGCCGGCGTCCCTGCCGACCTCGCTGCCGCCTCCTGACGAACGGTTCGACGGCGTGCTGGTGCGCTCGCCCTACCCCGGCGCCGCCGGCTGGGCAGCGGCGGCGCGCGGTCCGGTCGTCGTGCACTGGCCGGCGCCGGCTTACGACGGGCCGGCCGACATCGTCGTGGCCTCGGAGGACGACCTCTCGCCGGAGGTGTTGGCGGCTCCCCACGCAGCCGCGGCGGCCCGGTTCGGCGACCGGCTCGCCTGGGTGGTGGTGACGCGCGGCGCCGAGGGCGCGACAGCTTTCGGGCCAGGCGACCAAGTCTGCCTCTGCGCGCCCCCCGCTCGCGTCGTCGACACCACCGGCGCGGGCGACGTCTTCGCGGCGGCCCTGCTCGCCGCCCTGGCTGCGGGCGCCGACATCGGCCGGGCGCTGGCGTTGGGTTGCGCCTGGGGCGCGGCGACGGTGGCGCTGGACAGTTCGGCCCCGACCGACGCCGTGGCCGGGACCTTCCGGCTCGACCTGAACGCGATCTAGGCCAGCTTCTTGCGCAGCTCGCGCGAGAGAGTGTCGAGGCCGGCGACGGCGACCATGTAGAGCAGGATGATGAAGAACGCCTGGTCGAAGGCGAAGATGCGGATCCGCTCCTCCAGCTCGAAACCGATGCCGCCGGCGCCGACGATGCCCAGCACCGCAGCGTTGCGGAAATTGCCCTCCAGGAAAAACAGGCTCTGGCTGGCCATCACCGGCGTCACCTGGGGAGCCAGGCCGTAGCGCATCACCTTGAGCGGGCTGGCGCCGGCCGAACGGACGCCCTCGATCGGCCGGCCGTCGACGTTCTCGATGGCCTCCGAGAACAGCTTGGCGAGGTTGGGGATGTCGGCCAGCGCCAGGGCGATCACCCCGCCGAACGGACCCAGCCCGAAGGCCGAGACCAGGATCAGCGCCCAGACCAGCGCCGGGACGCCCCGGAACAGGTCGAGGAAGCGGCGGAAGACGAAGTGCACGATCGGGTTGGAGACCACCGTCTTGGCGCCGATGACCCCCAGCGGGATGGCGCTGAGCACCGCCAGCACGGTGCCCGCGAAGGCCATGGCGAAGGTCTCGGCGATGGAGCGCAGGATGCGCGGCAGCTGTCCGCCGTCGGTGGGCGGCCAGGCGGTGCCGAGCAGCCGCCCCAGCTTTCCGAAGCCGGTGAACAGCGTCTGCGGCGTCAGCTGCAGGTCCAGCGCCATGAGCAACAGCGCGACGATGGCGCCGAGCGCCAGCGCCGTCCGCGCCGTGCGGCCGGCCCAGGCCGGCTGCATCGCCCGCGGCGCTGCGGCTAGCGCCTGACGGTAGGCTTCGTCCTTCATCGGGCGCCCTCCAGGCCGATCAGCCGGTGCCGGATCCACTCCGAGGCGACGTCGATCAGGAAGATCATCCCGACGATCAGCAGCAGGATGGCCAGGTAGGTGTCGAACTCGGTGTAGGTGATCGCCCGCTGAAGCTCGAGGCCGATGCCCCCGGCCCCGACGATGCCCAGCGCCGCCGCCCCCGCCAGGTTCCCCTCCAGCCGGATCAGGGCGTAGGAGGCGTAGTTAGGCAGCACCTGCGGCAGCACGCCGTAGCGGATCTTGCGCACCAGGCCCGCGCCGCTCGCCTCCAGCGCCTCGAGCGGCCGTGGATCGACTTCCTCGTTGATCTCCGAGAACAGCTTGCCCAGCGAACCCATGGTGGAAATCGCCAGGGTGATGACTCCGGCCAGCGGACCGACCCCGAAGGCGGCCACCAGAATCAGCGCCATGATGATGTCCGGCAGCGTGCGGATCGCCTCCAGTGTCCGGCGCACCACGAACCGGACCGGCGAGAAGGGCATCAGGTTGCGGGCGCACAGGAAGCCGGCGAACAGCGCCAGCGCGGCCCCAAGGGCGGTGGCCAGGATCGCCATCTCCACCGTCTGCCAGCCGGACTTCAGCCACAGCGGCAGATCGTAGAACCACCAGTAGAACGAACCGTCGGTCTGCCGGCCCTCGAACAGCACGTCGCCCTTCAGGTCGGGGATCATGCGGCCCATGAAGTCGGCCATCCTGCCCAGCGGGTCGCCGCCGCGATCGGCGGTGAAGAACTCGCTGCGGTGGAAGGAGACCGCCAGCAGGGCCGAGAACAGCCCCAGTCCGATGCCGGCCTCGAGCCGCTGGCGCCGCAGGGCGGTGCGGCGCACCTGCTCGAACCGGGCGACGACCTCGGCTTCCTGGCGGCTCATTGCATCTGCGCCAGGCTGAGAGCCCCGGCCTCTGAGGGCTCGAAGGATTCGGCGGCGGGCGTGAAGCCCTGCGTCGCCCAGGTGAAGGCCTCCGGAGCCTCCAGGTGCATCGACACGTGGACGCCGACCAGCCGGAAACGTTCGGGATCGGTGATGTCGCCGCGCGTGGCCATCGCCAGGTCCGCCCGCGGCCGGGCCATCCAGATCACCGCCAGGTCTTTGCAGGGCTGATCGGCGGGCGAGTCGCCACGGCACTGCCGCCGCCAGGCGCCGGCGTGCAGCACGGCGCCGTCGGCCCGCCCGGCCCGCAGGTCGGCGAGCGCCGTCGCCTCGTCGGCGGCCACCGCCTCGGCGGCGAAGAAGCCGTCACCCGCGCCGTGCTGGGCCAGCGTGTGCTTCGGCAGGTCCAGCGCGGCCGTCATCCGGCCGCCAAACACCAGCCGGCTCCCCCTCATGTCTTCCAGAGCCCGTTGCGGCGCGCCGGCCTTCACCGCCAGGATGGCGGGAACCCGGGTCAGGGCGCCCTTCTCGCGCACGGTCATCACCGGCCGCACCTTGTCCGCCACCGGCGCGTAGGCGACCGGGTCGAGCGGCGCCAGGTCGACCTCTCCGGCCGCGAGCGCCCGGGCGGCGGCGGCGGTGTCGGGATAGCGGCAGACGCGCACCTCGCGGCCCAACCGGGCCTGCAGGTGTTCGGCGTAGGCCCGCTCGCCGGCCGGCGCTGCGGCGGCGGGAACCGTACAGGCGCCCTCCCCGCCGATCACCGCGACCCGGAAGGGAGCATCGGGGCTGGGGCCGGCGGCGATCAGCAGCACGGCGCCGGCGGCCAGGAGTATTCGCTTCATGGCCGCCGGCCCCTGCGCTGCGCGAGGTCTCCATCGCGCAGGGCGATGATGTCCGCGTAATGGCTGCGATCGACGGCGGTGTAGGTCGAGCCGTCGGCCTGTCCGATCTGGGTCCACATCTCCGGATCGTCGTACGGCAGCGCGGCCATCGCCCCGCGGACGGTGTCGATGAAGGCTTGCGGCCGGTCGGTGCGGGTGACGATCGCCGAGTTGGGGATCGGCCCGGCGGTCCAGATGATTCGGAAGTCGTCGACATTCACCACGCCGCGCCGCGCCATGGTGTAGTGCGCGCCGGTGGTGAAGCCGTGCTCGGGCGTTCCGCCCCCGACGTTGATGATGGTTGCGTCGAACTGGCCGTTCTCGAGCGCCATCACCGCCTGGGTGTGGCCGCCGGCGAAGGTCGACTTGCCGAAGTAGGTGTCCGGATCGAACCCCTGCTCGCGCAGCTTGGCCCGCGGGAAGAGGTAGCCGGACGTGGAGTTGAAGTCGACGTAGCCGAGCGCCTTGCCCTTCAGATCGCGCATTGTGCGGTAGGGGCTGTCGGCCTTCACCAGAACGGCCGAGTAGTAGCCCACCGCCCCCTCGGCATCGCGTACGGTCAGGATCGGCGCGACCTTGTCGCCGATCTGCGCGTCGACGTTGGCGTAGCCGCCGCCGGCGATGTTGGCCATATCGACCTGGCCTGAGGACAGGGCCTGGATCGCGCCGTTGTAGTCCGAGCTCTCGTAGAGCTTCACCGGAAGTCCGGTGGCCGCCTCCAGCCGGCGCTTGTAGGCGTCCCAGCGGCGCGCCAACTGCGGATCGTCCTCGGACCCGCGGACGGCCATGCGGATCTGGCGCATCTGCGCCTGCCAGTCGCCGCTGGCGCCGGCGCCGCGATCATCGCCGCAGGCCGTGGCGAGCAAAGCCAGGCTCACCCAGGCGAAGCACCTTCCGCCGCCCATCAGACACCCTTTCCGCCAGACCTCTCACGCGGCCCGTCTGTAGCGGAGGGTCTTGACGCAGCCGTGTGTCGCCCGCGTGAAGCCCGCGTTGCGATCCGGCGACGACCGGTGAGGTTGTCGGCCTCAGTCTCTGTGGGCGTTGCGGGCGCCCAGCCGGCATGCTTCGGCGAGGGGCGTGCTGGCTTCCTCACCCACCATCCAGCCGGACCGGCACGCCGCGCGCTTCGCCCACCCGACAGACCGACGTCGGGTCGCCAGCCGTCACCGGCCCAAGGTCTGCGTCGTTGCCGAATTCCGACGCCGGCGCGACATCAGGCGCGACGACCCGCGGGTCACCCCAGGCGGCGGAGGGCCTCCGTGAGATGCGCCGATGCGCCCCGCCTTCGACGTTCTCAAGAAGGCCGCCCGCCTATCGCAGGCTCGCCGACTGCAGCTTCTTGAGCTGCATCATCTCGGGCCGGCTGATGCAGCGGGGGGCGGACCAGGCCTCGCCCCTGGCCGACGACGCGCGTTCGGCGGTGGTGAACTCGGCCGCGCCAAACTCGCGCTTGAAGCCGCGGCGAGTCTCTTTCGACCGGTCGCAGACGTATAGCACGTGGGGATTTTCGGCAGAGGCCTGGGCGGCGGCCTCGCTGGCCGCATCCGTGACCTGCGCGGCGTCCTTGGCGAGCGCCGGGCCTGAGACAAGGGCGGCGATCGCCAGCCCGATGGCGATGGAACGCATAACTCTTCCTCCAGGTCGCTCGGTCGTGTCGCCAAGTCGAACCTCTCTTGAGGAAACCTTACACCATGCCCGGGTTCTGCAAAGTATTTATGACGGCTGATAAGCGCGGAGGCTTTTTCCGGAACGAGCCGCCAGAAGACACAGGCCCGTCGCAGGCTTCTCGTTACGGTCATCATCGGTTCACCGGACTGTCGCAAAGAGCCGGAATAGTCCCGCCGCCAAACTGATGGGGTGAGCAAGCCTCCCTCAAGCTGCGGGGACGGTGTCGACTTGCGCTACGGTATTGTTCGAGGCGTAGCGCCCCTGCCTTCCGCGGCTGCACAACGCGAACGGCTTCAGGCGGAAGGCTGCGACGTCATCGTCGAGGAGGGCGAGCCGTCGCAGGAGAGCGAACGGCGGCTGAACAAGCTGCTGTTCGGCATCAAGCGCGGCGACGAGGTGCTGGTCTGCAGTCTCGCGAGCTTCATGCGCTCGACCGGAGAATTGGTGCAGCTGCTCCGCGACCTGCTGGAGATCGGCGCGACCGTGCGGATCCTCGACGGCGAAACCGACGGCCACGCGCTGAGACCGTCCGAACAGGCCACCGAAGTCCTCACCCTGCTGGCCGAACACGAGATCCGCCGGCCCTCGCGGCCGGGGCCTCGGACGCCGGGGCGGATCGGCGGCGGCAGCCGCAACAAGCTCTCCAAGTACCAGACCGACTACGCCCGAAAGCTGCACGCGGAGGGGCAATCCCTGCGCGCGATCGGCCTGCTGTTCCAGATCTCGCCGGACGAGGTCTGGGATCTGATCGGCAGCTGACCGGTGGCCCAGGGCCTGCACCTCGCGGCCTCCGTCGGGCTGGGCTTCCCGATGGGCTATGTGCTGGCTGTGATGTCGCTGCGGCTGGCCGACGCGGCAAGGCCGCCGTCGCCAGCCCGCGCCCTGGCCTTCATCCTCGGCGGGGCCGGATGCGCGGCCTGGGCGGCCTGCCTCGGCGGGGGGGCGAACGCCCTGCTCGGCGCGCTGCTGGGTTGGCAACTGCTGCTTCTGGCCAGCCTCGACGCCGAACACCTGTGGCTCCCTCGAGTGCTCACCCTGCCGCTCATCGGCTCCGGACTCGCCGTCGCGACGGTCTTCGGACCGGCGCGCCTGGCTGACTGCGCCCTGGGCGCAGCCGCCGGCTTCCTGGCCCTGCGCCTGCTGGGACTGGCCTACCGGCGCCTGCGTGGACGCGAGGGGCTGGGCGGCGGCGACGCCTATCTGCTGGCCGGCGGCGGCGCCTGGGTCGGCTGGATCGCCCTGCCCTCGGCCCTGGTGTGGGCGGCGCTCGCAGGCCTCGCCTACGCCGGTCTTCGGGCCGTCATCGGCCGGCCGCTCGCCCACCACCAACCGATTCCGTTCGGCGTCTTCCTCAGCTTCGGGATCTGGCTGGCCTGGCTCTACGGCCCGATCGGCCGGGGTGGATAGGGCTTGGCCTGGAGGGCGCTAAGCCCTCGGCCGGTCCAGTGTCGCATCCACCCGCAGGCCGCCACCCTCACCTTTCACCACCGTCAGGTTGCGCGCGGACAGGCCGTGCTCGCGCTGGAGCAGCGCCAGCCAGGGGAACAGGTTGGTGGCCGAGGCGGCGTCGAGGGCCACCCGCAGCCCGCCTTCCGGATCCGGCTCGACGCGGACCAAAAGGACGCCCGCCGTCGCCGCCGTTTCGGCGATCACCTGTTCCGGCGCCCGCGTCGGCTCTGCGATGGCGACCTGACCCTGCATCGCCTTGATCCGCGCAGTCGCCCGGCGAACCTCTGCGCCCGTGGACAGCGCGCTCTCGTAGCGGTCCCGGGCCCGTTCACCTGCATCCAGCAGCGGAG